>NZ_JBCNNS010000193.1:0-6012 GCF_039594335.1 Raoultella sp. | reverse complement strand
CGCTAATTTTATTGTGACAGGAGTAACACCCGATGAGCAAAAAAATTGCCCGTGGCAGCCTCTGTGTACTGGGTATGGCTATCCTGACGGCGCAGGCCGCTGAGTCGCCCGCTTCACTTGATAAAGGCGAAGGCCGGCTGGATATTATCGCCTGGCCGGGCTATATCGAGCGCGGCCAGACGGATAAAAACTATGACTGGGTCACCCAGTTTGAAAAAGAGAGCGGATGTCAGGTCAACGTCAAAACGGCCGCCACTTCCGATGAGATGGTCAGCCTGATGGCGAAAGGAGGATATGACCTGGTCACCGCCTCGGGTGACGCCTCTCTGCGCTTAATTATGGGCAAACGGGTACAGCCCATTAATACGGCACTGATCACCAACTGGTCTACTCTCGATCCCCGTGTTGCAAAAGGCGCCTGGTTTAACGTCGGCGGTAAGGTCTACGGCACCCCGTACCAATGGGGACCAAACCTGCTGATGTACAACACCAAAATATTCCCGATGCCGCCAGACAGCTGGAATGTGGTCTTTGTGGAGCAAAAACTCTCCGATGGTAAAAGTAATAAAGGGCGCGTCCAGGCCTACGACGGTCCTATCTATATTGCCGATGCGGCGCTGTTCGTTAAAGCAACCCAGCCGCAGTTGGGCATCACCGATCCCTACCAACTGACCGAAGCCCAGTATCAAGCGGTACTGAAGGTGCTCCGCGCTCAGCATGGGTTAATCCACCGCTACTGGCATGACACCACCGTTCAAATGAGCGACTTCAAAAACGAAGGCGTGGTGGCCTCAAGCGCCTGGCCATACCAGGCCAACGGCTTAAAAGCCGACGGCCAGCCGGTTGCCACCGTTTTTCCGAAAGAGGGCGTCACTGGCTGGGCGGATACCACAATGTTACATAGTGACGCCAAACACCCGGTGTGTGCCTATAAATGGATGAACTGGTCGCTGACGCCGAAGGTGCAGGGCGACGTGGCGGCGTGGTTCGGCTCATTGCCGGTGGTACCGCAAGGCTGTAAGGCAAGCGCGTTACTGGGCGACAAAGGTTGCGAAACCAATGGCTACAATGAGTTTTCTAAAATTGCATTCTGGAAAACGCCGGTGGCGGAAGGGGGGAAATACGTGCCCTACAGCCGCTGGACGCAGGACTATATCGCGATTATGGGCGGCCGGTAATCGGCCGGGGGCAGAACATGACGTACGCGGTAGAGTTTCACAACGTCTCACGTTTCTATGGTGACGTTCGCGCGGTGGACGGGGTCAACATGGGGATCCGTGATGGCGAATTTTTTTCCATGCTGGGGCCGTCTGGCTCCGGCAAAACCACCTGCCTGCGGCTGATTGCCGGATTCGAACAACTTTCCGGCGGGGAGATTTCTATTTACGGTCGCAAGGCCAGCGAGCTGCCGCCGTGGCAGCGCGACGTGAATACCGTCTTTCAGGACTATGCGCTGTTTCCGCATATGTCGATCCTCGATAACGTGGCTTACGGGCTGATGGTCAAAGGCATTGGTAAAAAGGAGCGCCATTTTCGCGCGCAGGAGGCGCTGGAAAAGGTGGCCCTCGGGTTTGTGCACGCTCGAAAACCGTCGCAGCTCTCCGGTGGACAGCGGCAGCGGGTGGCGATTGCCCGTGCTTTAGTGAATGAACCGCGGGTGCTGCTGCTGGATGAGCCGCTCGGTGCGTTGGACTTAAAGCTGCGCGAGCAAATGCAGGTCGAACTGAAAAAGCTCCAGCAGATGCTGGGGATCACCTTTATTTTCGTCACCCACGATCAGGGCGAAGCGTTGTCGATGTCCGACCGGGTGGCGGTCTTTAATCACGGGCGTATTGAGCAGGTTGATGCCCCGCACGATCTCTATCTGCGCCCCAAAACTGCGTTTGTTGCCGGGTTCGTCGGGACGGCTAATGTATTTGATAGCGATCTTGCCGTCCGCCTGTGCGGGATGCGCGGGGTCTGGTCACTGCGGCCGGAACATATTCGGCTGGACAGCGGCGGAGATGTGCAGGTCCAGGGCGTGGTGCAGGCGGTCCAGTATCAGGGGGCTGCGACGCGTATCGAACTGAAACTGGCGAGTGGCGATAAATTGCTGGTCAGCCAGGCGAACAGCGATGGCGGTATTGCATCCTGCGCGCCGCAGACCGGACAGACGGTACTGGCTTCGTGGTCGCGTTCGGCGATGGTGCCTTTGGAACAAGGGGGCTGAGATGACGATGGTCATTCCGCGCGCGCCGTCCGGGCGTCTGTCCGGACTCTTCTGGCGCAGGCCATCGCTGGGTCTGTTTTTACTCCTGCTTGGTCCGTTGATGTGGTTCGGTATCGTCTATCTGGGGTCGCTGCTGACATTGCTGTGGCAAAGCGTCTACACCTTTGATGATTTCACTATGTCGGTCACCACGGATCTGACGCTTGCCAACCTCAAAGCGCTGTTTAATCCGGCGAACTACGACATCATTGTCCGCACGCTGGTGATGGCGCTGTCGGTGACGATGGCCAGCGCAGTGCTGGCTTTGCCGATGTCGTGGTATATGGCCCGCTATACCCGCGGCAAAATGAAAGCGTTTTTCTATATTGCCGTCATGCTGCCCATGTGGGCGAGCTATATCGTCAAGGCTTACGCCTGGACGTTACTGCTGGCGAAAGATGGCGTGGCGCAGTGGTTTCTGGGGCATCTCGGGCTGGAGGGGCTGTTGAACCTGGTGCTGACGATTCCGGCGGTTGGCGGCAATACGTTGTCGACCTCAGGGCTGGGACGTTTTCTGGTGTTCGTCTATATCTGGCTACCGTTTATGATCCTGCCGGTACAGGCGGCGCTGGAACGCTTACCGCCTTCGCTGCTACAGGCTTCCGCCGATCTTGGTGCCCGCCCGCGGCAGACCTTCCGCCATGTGGTGCTGCCGCTGGCGATACCCGGCATTGCCGCCGGGTCGATTTTTACTTTCTCCCTGACGCTGGGCGACTTTATCGTACCGCAACTGGTGGGGCCACCCGGCTTCTTTATTGGCAACATGGTCTATTCTCAGCAAGGGGCCATCGGCAACATGCCGATGGCGGCCGCGTTTACCCTGGTACCGATTGTGCTGATTGCCCTCTATCTGGCGTTCGTGAAGCGCCTGGGAGCGTTCGATGCACTCTGAGCGGGCACCGCTGTTGCTGAAAGTGGCAACCTGGGGCGGGGTGGTTTTCCTCCATTTTCCACTGCTGATTATCGCGCTGTATGCCTTCAATACCGAAGATGCCGCCTTTAGCTTTCCGCCTCAGGGCCTGACCTTGCGCTGGTTCAGCGAGGCGGCAGGGCGCAGCGATATTATTGAATCCGTGACGTTGTCACTCAAGATCGCCGCGCTGTCGACAGCGATTGCGTTGGTACTTGGCACGTTGGCTGCAGGCGCATTATGGCGCAGTACGTTTTTTGGTAAAAACGCCGTGTCGCTACTGCTGCTGTTGCCGATCGCGCTGCCGGGGATTATCACCGGACTGGCGCTGCTGACGGCCTTCAAGGCTGCCAATCTGGAACCGGGCCTGCTCACTATCGTCGTGGGGCATGCCACATTTTGCGTGGTGGTGGTGTTCAACAATGTCATCGCCCGTTTTCGCCGGACGTCGTGGAGTCTGGTGGAAGCATCAATGGATTTAGGCGCTACGGGCTGGCAGACCTTTCGCTATGTGGTGCTGCCGAATCTGGGATCGGCGCTGCTGGCGGGGGGAATGCTGGCATTCGCCTTATCATTTGATGAAATTATCGTCACGACGTTTACCGCCGGACATGAGCGTACCTTGCCGCTGTGGTTGTTAAACCAACTGGGGCGCCCGCGCGATGTACCGGTGACCAACGTGGTCGCGCTGCTGGTGATGCTGGTGACGATGATACCCATTTTAGGGGCCTGGTGGCTGACCCGCGATAGCGACATGAGCGCTGAAAGCGGCAAATAATTTATATCTACAGGATAATACTATGCAACATAACCTTTTGATTAACGGTGAGTTAGTGGCGGGTGAAGGCGAAGTGGTGCCGGTATTCAATCCTGCTAATGGTGAGGTCATTCTGGAGATTGCGGAAGCCACAGAGGCCCAGGTCAACGCGGCGGTTGAGGCAGCGGATCGCGCCTTTGTCAGCTGGAGCCAGACGACGCCGAAAACCCGCGCCGACACTCTGTTAAAACTGGCGGAAGCGATTACCGACCACGCTGAAGCGCTGGCGAAGCTGGAATCCTTAAACTGCGGCAAACCCCTGCACTGCGTGATAAACGACGAGTTGCCCGCCGTCGCCGACGTGTTCCGCTTCTTTGCCGGCGCCGCGCGTTGTCTGCCGGGTATGGCGGCGGGTGAATACCTGGAAGGGCACACTTCGATGATTCGTCGGGATCCGGTTGGCGTGGTGGCCTCTATCGCGCCGTGGAACTATCCGTTAATGATGGCGGCGTGGAAGCTGGCACCAGCGCTGGCAGCCGGCAACTGCGTGGTCATCAAACCGTCGGAGATTACGCCGCTAACCGCGTTGAAACTGGCAGAGCTGGCCAGGGATATTCTCCCCGCTGGCGTGCTGAACGTGCTGTTTGGTCGTGGTAAAAGCGTGGGCGATCCGCTGACCAGCCATCCGAAAGTGCGCATGGTGTCGCTCACCGGATCGATTGCCACCGGCGCTCATATTATCGGCCATACCGCCTCGTCGATAAAACGCACGCACATGGAACTGGGTGGCAAAGCGCCGGTGATTGTGTTTGACGATGCGGATATCGATGCCGTTGTGGAAGGGGTGAGAACCTTCGGTTTTTATAATGCCGGTCAGGATTGTACCGCGGCCTGTCGCATTTATGCCCAGCAAGGGATCTATGAGCGGCTGGTGGAGAAGCTGGGCGCGGCCGTGGCCACGCTGAAAATAGGCCAGCCGGACGATCCGTCCACCGAACTGGGGCCGCTGAGTTCGCAGGCGCATCTGGAGCGGGTCAGCGCTGCCGTTGAAGCTGCACGCGCACTACCGCATATCCAGGTGGTGACCGGCGGAAGCCAGGCGGCGGGCAAGGGATATTTCTATCAGCCGACGCTGCTGGCTGGCGCAAAGCAAGATGATGATATTGTTCAGCGCGAGGTGTTTGGCCCGGTGGTCAGCGTGACGTCGTTCAGCGATGAAGATCAGGTGCTGGCATGGGCCAATGACTCGCAGTACGGTCTGGCTTCATCGGTCTGGACCCGAGATGTGGGCAGGGCTCATCGTCTGAGCTCGCGTCTGCAGTACGGCTGCACCTGGGTGAACACCCACTTTATGTTGGTCAGTGAGATGCCGCACGGTGGGCAGAAGCTCTCCGGCTATGGTAAGGACATGTCGATGTACGGTCTGGAAGACTACACCGTCGTGCGTCATGTAATGATAAAACACTGATATACATATAATTATATGTAATCTAACGTTTTATATTCCGGGTGCTTTGGCGTGGGGCATGGGGGCTATTAAAGTCAAAATTAGTGTTCAGGAGGGCAACCTGATCTCGGTTTTGTGCCGATATCTACTTCCCGTAACCCTTGAAAACCATCTGAGCACTCATATGCTCCCTCTGTCTGGCAATGAGGCTCGGGTTTGCCCCGCGCTCAGTGCCCGGCATGCAATACTATGGCGGGACTCATATGCTTTTCGGTGTCTGATTCCCGCCCTTTTCACTTGTTGCTTCCGCGAAGCAGCAATCGGGCCTGGCATGTAGAAAATACTTTTAGTCAGATATCGCTCTGAGATATTCGGATTGAAAACAAACGCGCCAGAGTCAGTTCTTTGCTTGCCGTATTCCCTTAGATGAAAACGACCAGGTGTGTTGTTCCTGCATGCAGGTAAACGGCATCTGATTTTTCAGGGCCTCGAAAGCTGGCTGTGTCAGATTTATTGTCCTTATTCCCCTGACTGTTTTCGCAGGTGAAAAGTGATCAGATGAGCACATCAGGAGTAAGTCACGATGAAACGGTTCAGAAGGGCGGGACTGTACAAAACTCACCTGGACTTACATTATCTGATTGTTATCT
>NZ_JBCNNS010000192.1:0-6035 GCF_039594335.1 Raoultella sp. | reverse complement strand
AAGGGCGTCAGGCGCTGGATAAAATCATTACCGAACAGGTTGGCGCCAGCAGCAGTATGCATGGTCGTCTGACCAAACTTGACGCGCAGTTGAAAACCCAGATGAACCGCATTATTGAACGTCGCAGTGACGGTCTGACTTTCCATTACAAAGCGATCGATCAGGTACGCGCCGACGGCCAGCAGTTGGTTAATCAGGCGATGGGCGGCATTCTGCAGGACAGTATCAACGAGATGGGCGCGAAAGCGGTGCTGAAAGGCGGGGGCAATCCGCTGCAGGGGATCCTCGGCAGCCTCGGCGGCCTGCAAACGGCGATTCAGGAAGAGTGGAAAAACCAGGAAGCGGATTTCCAGGAATTTGGCAAAGACGTTTGTAGCCGGGTCGTCTCCCTTGAAGACAGCCGCAAGGCGCTGGTGAGTTCCCTGAAATAATGTTCTCTGCGGTGTGCCGCGGCCTTCACCGGGACACACCGCGTTCAACCCTCTCAGGCACGTCCGTGCGATACGCGGGAACGACGGGCCAGCGAGTCAATAATCACCGCAATCGCCAGTACGCAGCCGGTAATGATGTAGCGTAGTGATGACGGCAGATTCAACAGAGTCAGACCATTCGAAATCGACTGAATCACGATGATCCCCAGCAGCGCGGACCAGGCACTGCCGCGCCCGCCGAACAGGCTGGTACCGCCGATGACCGCCGCCGCAATGGCGTTCAGATTCACGTCACCGGTTCCGGCCTGCTGGCTCGCCGAGGCCAGCCGGGAAGCGGCCAGAATGCCGCCAAAAGTGGCGAGTGTGCTACAGAGTACAAAGGCGCTGACGTAAATCGCTCGTACGTTGATCCCTGAACGGCGTGCGGCTTCGCGGTTGCCGCCGACGGCAAACATAGAGCGCCCCCATTGAGTCCGCTTGAGTGCATAGTTGAGCATCATCACAAAGGCGACGAACAGGCCGAAAATCCACGGTACGCCGCGCCCGAGATTAAGATAGAACACGGCGGCTTCAAAGATTACCGTAAGCAGAATCGCGCGCAACAACAGTGAGCTGACGGCTTCCGCCGACAGGTTCGCCGTCAGGCGACGTGTACGCGTTTTGAGGCCAAATATCAGAATCGCCAGACCGGGCAGTAGCGCCATAAGATGAGAGAACCAGGCTGGCATCACCAGTAGTTGGCCAAACCGCACCAGCGGAGAGGTGTAGGGAAGGTTAATGCTGCCGCTGGGACCGAGGATATACAGTTGCAGACCGAGCAGCGCCAGCAGGCCGGCGAGCGTCGCCACGAAGCTTGGCATGCCGACGCGGTTATACAGCAGAGCGTAAAGCAGCCCGACGGCGATCCCGCACAGCAGCGCAACGGCAATCGCCGCAGCAACCGGCCAGCCGGCATTCACCCACAGCACGCCAACAATCGCCGAAGAGAGTCCGCTCATTGAGCCCACTGAAAGATCGATTTCGCCGAGCATCAGCACGCAGACGATTCCCAATGAGATAAATCCAACGGTAGCACAGTCAAAAAGCAGGTTAACCAGGTTATTGGGTGCGATATAGACCGGGTTGAGCCAGGTGAAAACCAGGGAGATCACGATCAGCCCGGCGATGACCGGCGCGGTCCCCAGATCGCCGGTTTTGATACGATTGATCTGCGCACGTACCACGCCGAACAGGTCGTCGTTGTGCCGGACGCGCTCATCGCTGCGATCCAGTGCGGGACGGGATGCTGTCTTGCTGTTCATAAAATTACATCACTCCGGAAGCGCTAGACTGTGATTTTCGTTCGACGCGACGTGAAACGGCATTCTCTGTTGCGCCGGTAATGGCTGCCACCAGATCCTGGTTTGAGGCGTCGGGGGTAAAGATGCCTTTATTGCGTCCGAGCCGCAGCACCACGATGCGATCGGCCACCGCACGGACGTCTTCCATGTTGTGGCTGATGATAATGACGCCGAGGCCACGCTCGCGAACGCGCTCAATCAAATTGAGGACTTCTGCCGTCTGGGCCACGCCGAGCGCGGCGGTGGGCTCATCAAGCATGATGATTTTGGGGTTCATCAGCAGCGAACGCGCGATCGCCACCGTCTGGCGCTGGCCGCCGGAAAGCGAGGCAATCGGCTCGCGCACCGACGGGATTCTGGCTGCCAGCTCCTGCAATAACGTCCAGGCCCGTACCTCCATCGCCACTTCGTCCAGTTGCAGCGGCGAAATCTCATGGCCTAAAAACAGGTTCGCGACGACGTCGAGATTTTCGCACAGCGCT
This sequence comes from Raoultella sp., assembly GCF_039594335.1. Taxonomy (NCBI): domain Bacteria; kingdom Pseudomonadati; phylum Pseudomonadota; class Gammaproteobacteria; order Enterobacterales; family Enterobacteriaceae; genus Klebsiella; species Raoultella sp. The sequence continues at coordinate 3,782 of NZ_JBCNNS010000192.1, read as the reverse complement.
AAATCCTGGAAGACCGTGGCGATACCGTATTCCAACGCCTTGCCCGGGCTGTCGAGAGTGATGGTCTTACCGTCAAATTCAATGGTGCCGGTCGTGGGCTGGTGTACGCCGGCGAGAATTTTCACCAGCGTGGATTTTCCCGCGCCGTTGTCGCCCACTAGCGCGACCACTTCGCCGGCATGAACCTCCAGCTCGATATCCGTCAGGGCGGAGACTGCGCCGAAGTGTTTGGAGACATGACTCAGTTTTAAAATAGGTTGCCTGGTGCTGGCGACGATGTCTTGTTGTTGCGACATAAAAAAGACCTCAATGATGGCGAAACTACGTCCGTCGCTGACGACGGACGCAGGGGCAGCATTACTTCTCAATACCTGATTTCTGGCAGGCTGCGGTGTATTCACCGGTACATACCTGAGCGTAGGTCTGGATCTTTTTATCGAAAATTTCCGCTTTGATATTTTTGGCGGTGATGACTGCCGGGGTAAACAGCTGAGAAGGCGTGTTGTACAGCGTGGTGCTCGCCTGCGGTTTTTTACCCTGAATGAGTTCCACGGCCACTTTCGCCGCGGCGGCGGCAACGATCTCTGACGGTTTGGAGATGGTGTTGTACTGGTCGCCGGCGAGGATGAGCTGCAGCGCGGCAATCGTCGCGTCGTTCCCGGTGACTGGCGGAACTGGCTGTACGCCAGCGGCTTTAAAGGCGGCAATGGCGCCGCCGCCGGTGCCGTCATTGGCCGCGACGACACCTTTAATTTTGTCCCCGAAGCGGGTGATCTGCCCGGCGGCCCACTCCTGCGCTTTTGGCGGCGCCCATTCCGGGGTATCAAACTCCGCGAGGGTGGTGTAACCCGACGCTTTCAGCCCACGATGAATACCATCGCGGATAAGCCCTGCGGCGGCATCCGTCGGCGAACCATTAATTTGCAGGACGCCAGCCCCTTTGGGCACGCCGCTCTCTTGCAGATGTTTAACCAGCGATTGTGAAATTGCGTAGCCGATACCTTCGTTATCAAACGAGACGTAAAAATCGGCAGGCTTGTCGGGGATAGGGCGATCGTAAGCGATCACTTTAACATCCTGAGCATGGGCATTTTCGACCAGGGCGGCCGCTGCGGAGGAGTCAACCGGATCGAGAACGATAATCTTCGCCCCCTGGGCAATGACCGAATTGAACTGCTGCTGTTGCAGCGTCGCGCTGGCGTTGGCGTTTTGATAAATGACCTTGCACTCTGCGCACAGCTTGCTCATTTCCGCTTTGAAACCGGGGAAATCATGCTGCTCATAACGCGTGGAAGCCTGGTCGGGCATGAGAAATGCCACGGTGGCGGATTCGGCCGCTTGTGCCGACGCGGCAATACTGCCGGATATTGTTGCGAGTGCGATAAAAATATTACGGTAATTCATTATATTACCCTCTTTTTTATATGCTTGAGCCCGCCAGCCGGAGCCGACGTCATAAAGACTTTTTTAATAAGAGTTACTAATAATTCACATGTAGGATACTTCGGTTTTACATTTGCTCAACCGATGAAGCAGGATTACCACTGCACTAAAACGGAGTCAAGAAATGGAAAAAAGTCGATACGGATTTGTGATTGGCTGCAAAGAATTGCATAAAAAGCGATCAGGGCATTTGACCGATGCGGGGACAAGAAAACGGGCGGAGAAGTGGGGGAAGAAAGTGGAGGAAGAAAGAATAACAACGGGCGGTCAAGGACCGCCCGAGGATTAATCTTCGCTGAGAAACAGCTCCAGCAGCGAGTTTAAAAACAGCTTGCCGTGCTCGGTTATCTGCCAGTAGCGCTCATCTTCAGTCAGGTAGCCCTGGGCGATGGCGGCATCAATTTGCGCCCGGATCGCGTGTTCTTCCAGACCGGTGTAGCGGCTGAATTCACTGCGCGGTGCCGCTTCCAGCAGACGGAAGCGGTTCATAAAGAACTCGAAGGGTTTGTCGGCGGCTTCCACGTCATTCTGGCGTTCGAGATAGCGGCCTTCCATGTAGCCTCGCGGATGGCGCGTTTTTGCCGTACGTAGAATGCGCCCGTCCGGGAAGGTGATTTTACCGTGCGCACCGCAACCGATGCCAAGATAGTCGCCAAAGCGCCAGTAGTTCAGGTTGTGCTGACACTGATAACCCGGTTTGGCATAAGCCGAAGTCTCATACTGCTGATAACCTGCCGCCGTCAGCAGACGATGCCCCTGCTCAAAAATATCCCACAGGGCGTCGTCATCCGGCAGCACAGGCGGACGAGATCCAAACAGGGTATTTGGCTCAATGGTCAGCTGATACCAGGAGAGATGCGGCGGATTCAGGTCGATGGCCTGGCGCAGATCGTCCAGCGCCTCTTCCAGCGACTGGTCCGGCAGACCGTGCATCAGGTCTAGATTGAAGCTGCGCAGTCCGAGACCACGGGCCAGGTGTGCCGCCCGTTTTGCCTCTGCGGGGCCGTGAATACGGCCCAGGCGCTGTAGTTTAGGTTCGCTAAAACTTTGCACGCCGATGGAGATGCGGTTCACACCCGCACGCTGGTACTCCACGAAGCGATCGGCTTCCACGGTGCCTGGGTTGGCCTCCATGGTGATCTCCGCACCGGCGGCCAGCGGCAGGCCGTTGCGCACGCCGTCGAGCAGGGTTTGCATGGCCGCCCCGGAGAGCAGGCTCGGCGTCCCCCCGCCAATGAAAATCGTGCCAATTTCACGTCCCTGGGCGTAGGCCGCATCGGCCCGCAGGTCGGTCAGCAGATGCTGCACATAATCGTCGTGCGGCACCTCGCCCTTTAGCGCATGCGAATTGAAGTCGCAGTACGGGCATTTCTGCACACACCATGGGATATGAATATACAAGCTCAGAGGCGGCAAATTAGCCATTACGTAACGCTTCCAGTAACAGTTTTAACGCGCGCCCGCGGTGCGAAATCGCGCTTTTTTCTTCACGGCTGAGCTCCGCCGCGGTCTTGCCCTCGGACGGAACAAAGAAAATCGGGTCGTAGCCGAAGCCACCATCGCCCGCCGCCTGACGGGTAATGACCCCAGGCCAGCTGCCGTGACAAACCACCGGCGTCGGGTCGGCCGCATGTCGCAGATAGACCAGCACGCAGTGGAATTGCGCCTGACGCTGGTCGTCCGGGACCTCCTTCAGGGCATCAAGCAGCTTTTCCAGATTCTGCTGGTCGGTAGCCTCTTCACCTGAGTAGCGAGCTGAATAGATGCCCGGCGCGCCGCCGAGCGCATCTACCGCAATACCGGAGTCGTCGGCAATCGCCGGTAAACCGGTTATCTGAGCGGCATGACGGGCTTTCAGAATCGCATTTTCGATAAAGGTCAGTCCGGTTTCCTCGGCGGAATCCACGCCCAGCTCGGTTTGCGCAACGATATCCAGTCCAAAATCTTCCAGCAGCGAGGCCAACTCGCGAACCTTCCCGGCGTTACCGGTGGCGAGAACAACTTTTTGCATCATTAATCCTGTCTATTTTGTCAGTGCCGCGACCGCTGTCGGGATCTGTTGCGGGTTGATGATTTTTATCTGTTTGTGGCGACCAAGCTCCCCTTTTTCAAGCAGAACCTGGCTTTTCGCGACACGAAACTGTTTGGCAAGGAATTTAACCAGATGGGCGTTAGCCTGACCCTCTACGGGGGGAGCGGTAATGGCGACTTTCAGTTCGTCGCCATGTAAACCAACGATGCTATCACGGCTGGCCTTGGGCTGAATATACAGCCGCAATACCAGACCGTCAGCACAGGCTTCGACGGCACTCATAGCGCCATCCACAGCCCCGGAAGCA
>NZ_JBCNNS010000191.1:0-6100 GCF_039594335.1 Raoultella sp. | reverse complement strand
AGCATGATAAAGGTGCCGAGGACGGTGACGCGCACATGCTTTGTCAGCAGGGTACCCAGCGGGATTTTGACCTGTTTCTTCGCGGCGGCGATTTTGGCGAACACCGGCGTCTCGTGCAGCGACACGCGCACATACAGCCCAATAATCACCAACACGGCGGAGAAGATAAACGGTACACGCCAGCCCCATGTCATAAACTGCTGATCGGTGAGCAGCCAGGAGAGCAGCAGGAAAGTGCCGTTGGCGAAGAAGAAGCCGATAGGCGCGCCGAGCTGCGGGAAAGAGCCGTACAGCGCGCGCTTGCGCGGCGGGGCGTTTTCGGTCGCCAGCAGCGCCGCGCCGCCCCATTCACCGCCTAGCCCCAGCCCCTGGCCGAAGCGCGCCAGCGCCAGCAGCATCGGCGCAAGAATACCAATGCTCTCGTAACCGGGCAGCAGGCCGATAACCACCGTGGAGATCCCCATGGTCAGCAGCGAAGCGACCAGCGTGACCTTACGGCCGACGCGATCGCCGAAGTGACCGAATAAGGCAGAGCCAATCGGACGGGCGATGAAGGCAATGGCGAACGTCGCCAGCGACTGTAGCGTGGCTGCGGCCGGGTCACCCTGCGGGAAGAAAATATGTGGAAAGACGATCACCGCGGCAGTGGCATAGATATAGAAGTCGAAGAACTCAATGGCGGTGCCGATGAGGGAGGCGACGACGACTTTATTGCGCGAGTTAACCGGAGCGGTTTCCTGCGTCTTGTCGAGTGTGGTGGCTGTGGCTTGCATAGATCTTTCTTATTTTTTGCGAACGAAGGGCCATATAGCCACAGCAAAAGGGACATTTCAATCTGTAACAGAGGGCGTGACAGGCGAAAAAATGGTCAAAAAGCGGATAATTTGTGTGCCGGAGAAATAACTTCTATGAAATGCTTCACACAAATAAAATAATAGTAGATAAAACCAGGATTGAGTTAAATAAAAGTTACATGTTGGATTTATCTGCTGAAATGATGATTCGGGCTGAATTTTGTACCTTTTTTCAGCCCGATACGGCATCAATCGTGGACTTTGCCCGGCATGCGACGGTCATCCTTGTAGTCGGCCGTGGCGATCCATGCCGCGCAGAACAGCGTCAGGCGGGCGAAGAAATAGAAGAAGGCCATCAGACCTAATACGGAGCCAAAAGCGGCGCCGGAAGGCGATTTCACCAGCGCAGGCAGCGTCCAGGTCATGATCATTTTTATGATTTCAAAACCGATAGCCGCAATCAGAGTACCGCGAATTAACGCTTTGCGCCGCGGGCGGTGGCGCGGCAGACGCCAGAAGATCCAGAAAAACAGCAAATAGTTGGCGAAGATTGAGATAGCGAGGCCGATCAGTCGCCAGGCCGGTTTCAACCACTCAATATTGTCGAGGTAAAGCGCGGAGATGATCATCTGCTGCGCGGAACCGGCGACGGAGGTTATCGATAACGTCACCACCAGCGCCACCAGCAGGCCGATCAACGAGATAAAATCGCGGAAGTATTTCATCCAGATCTTTTCCTGGTCCTGCGGCGCTCGCTCCCAGACGTCGCGCGACTGAGCACGAATCGCCTCCCGCAGGTTGCCCATCCAGTTAATACCGGAATAGAGCGCAACCAGCAGACCGACCAGGCCAACGGCGGTGCGTTGCTGGATGGCGGTATTAATGGTGTTTTTCAGGGTGGCGGCCAGCGTGGGGTCGCTGACATTCAGCAGGATTTTATCGAAAATGTCCTGCAGCAGCGTCGGGTGCCAGGCCAGAACAAAACCGGCAGCGGCAAAGGAGACCATCAGGATGGGGATCATAGACAAAAATGAGAAGTAAGTGATGGCCGCGCCGAACTGGTTTCCCATCCTGTCGTTAAAACGTTCGGCTGCGCGCAGCAGGTGCGCAATAATCGGGTTCCGCTGGACTTTTTCTGCTGTTCCGGTGACGGTTTTTAACGCCTGATTCGCCTTCTGCGCCACGGCAGAGTCGTTGATGGCAGCCAGCGGGCTTTTGCTTTTTTCCGGCGGCTGGCCTGGATTCTGGGTCGGGCGTTTCGCGTCGTTTTCCGATGTCATGAGTGATTTCTTCCTTTCTTTACCGCGAGATTCTTCAAAATTATATACGCAAAATCCTTCATGGACCTGTGAAGCCTCCGAACGACAGCCTGGGTTCAGCCGATAAAGGGCGGCGTCGCTTAATCGACGTACTCTTTCATCACGCTCCCCAGCCACTCCATAAACAGATGTACCCGGCGGGAAAGATTGCGTCGGTGCGGATAGATTAGCGATACCGGCAGCGGTTCCGCGCGGTACTGCGGCAGGATGTCAATCAGCTCGCCGATACGCAGCGCTTCGCGGACGCCGGTACGCGGAACCTGGATAATGCCCAGCCCGGCCAGGCAGGCCGCCTGATAGGTTTCCGTGCTGTTAACGGTAAGCGTGCCGCCGGTTTTCACCCACTGGACGACGCCATCGCTCATTACCTCAAACCCCAGCGGGCGGGTGCCGGGGGTGCTGGCATAGTGGATCAGGGCGTGATCGGCCAGATCGTCGAGTGTGGTCGGGTAGCCGAAACGTGATAAATATTGCGGGCTGGCGCAGTTAATTTGCGTCAGCTTACCCAGCGGACGGGCGATCAGGCCGGAGTCTTTCAGCGTACCAACGCGCACCACGCAGTCAAATCCCTCGCGAATCACATCCACCAACCGGTCGCTACTGCTCAGCTCCAGTTCAATACCTGGATACTGCTGCAAAAAAGCCGGCAGGCGCGGAATGATCAGTTTTCTGGCCAGTCCGACCGGCATATCTACCCGCAGGCGGCCGCTGATGGTGGCCGGATCGTGCTGAAACATGCCGTCCAGCTCATCGAGATTGCTGAGCAGATCCCTGGCGCGTTCGTAATAGACCATTCCGTCCTGGGTGAGCTGAACCCGGCGCGTGGTACGGTGCAGCAGGCGCACCCCCAGATGGTTTTCCAGCGCCTGGATCTGGCGCGAGACGCTCCCTTTAGGCAAGTTTAAGGTTTCGGCGGCACGGGAAAAACTCTCCAGCTCCGCGACGCGGATGAACAGCTGCATTGCGTGAATTTTATCCATACCGAAACCCTATTGTTATTAATAATGAAACAGTAAAACGTAATTTAGCGCATTTATTGTTTCAACGTCAGCTAATAAGCTCTTTCACCAGACAAACGCAACTGAGAAGGGGGTTTCTGATGACACAACGTATTGCTTTAGTGACTGGCGGCAGCCGTGGACTGGGAAAAAATGCAGCGCTGAAGCTGGCAGAGAAGGGAACCGATATTATTCTCACCTGGCATAGCAACCCGCAGGCTGCTCAGGAAGTTGTGGATGAAATTGAAAAAAAAGGAGTGAAAGCAGCGACATTAGCGTTGAACGTCGGTGATACGGCGAGCTTTGAGGCTTTTGCTCAGAATGTGGCTCAGCTGTTGCAACAACGCTGGCAACGAGACACCTTTGATTATTTATTAAACAATGCCGGGATCGGTATAAACGTCCCCTTTGCGGAGACCAGCGAAGCACAATTTGATGAGCTGATGAACATCCAGTTTAAAGGTCCGTTCTTCCTGACCCAGCGTCTGCTGCCGCTTCTGGCGGAGAAGGGGCGTATCCTCAACGTGTCGAGCGGGCTAGCCCGCTTCGCACTGCCTGGCTATGCCGCCTATGCGGCGATGAAAGGGGCGATGGAGGTGTTGACCCGCTACCAGGCGAAGGAGCTGGGGGCGCGCGGGATTTCCGTCAACATTATCGCGCCAGGGGCGATAGAAACCGATTTTGGTGGTGGAATGGTGCGGGATAATGCTCAGGTTAATCAGCATATTGCTGCGCAAACGGCGTTGGGTCGGGTAGGGCTGCCAGATGACATCGGTGATGCGATCGCAGCATTGTTGAGCGATGATCTGAGATGGATGAACGCGCAGCGCGTAGAAGTTTCCGGCGGTATGTTCCTGTGATCGTCAAAGCCTCTCCGGCCGCGGAGAGGCGTAGCGTCCCGCTTATACCTTCAGCGTGTGATAATCGCGGCGCAGCAGGCCAAACAGCCAGTCATTGTGCCAGCGTCCGTTCAGCCAGTAGCATTCGCGCAGCTCACCCTCCTGCAGGAAACCGGTTTTCTGCAGCAGATTTCGTGACGCTATGTTTCCGGCGGTGACCGTGGCGGTCAGTCGACGCACGCCTCCGACGCTGAAAGCAAAATCACAGAGCGCACTCAGGGATTCATAACCATAGCCGCGGCCCTGCGCGGTCGGGGTAAATAAAAAACCCACTTCGGCGCAACCGCCTTCATGGTGCTGATAGCCGGTCAGACCCAGCGGTATGCGGGTTTCCCTGTCGCGCACGACCAGGCACAGCCACTGTTGTGCCCCAGGCGACCACGGGATAATACGCGAATCGAAGGCCTCACGGATTTCAGACAGCGGTCGTGAATCGGCTATATAAAGCATCACCTGCGGATCTCGCTGCAGAGCGAGAAAAAAAGACCAGTCCTCCTGCTTCAGCTGTGAACAGTGCAGCCGTGGTGTAAGCAATTCGGTCATGACAACAATTCCTGCGGAATGAGAAGCTATGACCATAGCAGGACATGAATTGTCGGAACAGCACCTGGTTATAAGGGTTCTCCGTACAGCCCTATCAGCCGACGCACCACGCCGTTCGTCCAGCCGAAGCCATCCTGTAACGGGTATTCACCGCCGCCGCCTTCGTGGGCAACACCGCTGGCGATGTGGTACTTCTCAATCAGCTTATGGTGCTGCTTGTAAAAATGATTCACCGTTTGCAGCCAGCTGTGGGCAATTTCGTCGCCGAGCGGGTCCTGTCCGTACAGTTTAAATCCCTGTATCGCCATCCACTGTAACGGCGCCCAGCCGTTGGGTTTATCCCATTGTTCGCCGCTGTCATATTCGGTGGCCATGATGCCGCCGGGGGTCAGCAGACGAGCGCGTACCGCATCGGCGAGACGGTCTGCCTGTTGGTGCGTGGCCATCCCGACATACAGCGCTACGATGCTGGCGGCGGAAAAGAGCGCCTGCTGTTCGCGTCGCCAGTCGTAATCACGAAAACAGCCGCCCTCTTCATCCCATAAATAGCGGTTTACCGCTGACCGGCGATCGCTGGCCTTCTGGCGAAAAGCGGCTTCTGTTTCGCGGTCGCCTTTCAGGCCGGAAAGATTGGCGATGGTGTTTTCCAGTTTGAACAAAAAGGCGTTTAAATCGATTGGAATAAACTGGGTGGTACGGATGCTCGCCAGCCGGGTGATATCACGCAGCCAGCGGCTGGAATAGTCCCAGCCGGAGGCCGCGCCGGCGCGCAGGTCACGGTATACCTCGTTGGCCGGGCGCCCCGAGTGTCTTGCCGTTTCCACATCTTCCCGCCAGGATTCATCCCGCGGCGTATCGCGGTCGTCCCAGTAGCGATTGAGTAACGATCCGTCGGGCATACGTACCGTGTGGCGATAGGCCTGATTGGGGATTAATGAGTCAGCGCCGTCCATCCAGAACTGGTATTCCAGCTTCAGATGATCCAGGTAGCGCCGCGCACCGCGCACGCCATCCTCCTCAAACAGCTCTACCATCAGGGCAAACACCGGCGGCTGAGAGCGGCTGAGATAGTAGGTGCGGTTGCCGTTGGGGATATGCCCGTAGGTCTCAATCATCCACGCGAAGTTGTCCGCCATACATTTCAGCAGGTCTTCGCGGCCGCTTTCCGCCAGCCCCAGCATCGTGAAGTAGGAGTCCCAGTAGTAGGTTTCGCTAAAGCGTCCGCCGGGCACGATATAAGACTGCGGCAGCGCCAGCAGCGATGACCAGGGAATATGGTCTTGCGGCTCGCGGGTGAGTACGGGCCAGAGGTGATCGATATGCTCTTTCAGCGATCTACAGGGATCGGACACGTAGTTGTCAGTGCGGTTGTCCGGCATCCAGAAGTGCTCTTCAACAAACTGGCGCAGGTCGAATCCTCGCTGACGCTTCACCCGCCGGTAGTGGATCAAGATATCCAGCGGGTCCTGCTTTGGCGCGCAGTCGGGGAAAGTTTTGCTATCGGCGAAAATGCGCGATTTCTGCACGTGCGTAAACAATTCCAGATA
>NZ_JBCNNS010000190.1:0-6144 GCF_039594335.1 Raoultella sp. | reverse complement strand
CCCCTTAATCAGGGTGGGCTGAATGTAGTAACCATTATCCAGTTCTGCCGCAATACTGGCGCGCTCTCCGCCGGTCAGGATCTGCCCCCCCTCTTCGCGGGCAATCTTAATGTACGACAGGATCTTATCGAATTGCTGGCGTGACGCCTGCGCCCCGATCATGGTGTCGGTGTCAAAGGGATCGCCGCGGCGAATCTCGGCCACCTTCGCCATAACCCGCGCCATAAATGGCTCGTAGATGGATTCATGGATCAGGGCACGCGATGGGCAGGTACAGACTTCGCCCTGGTTGAAGAAGCCCAGCACCAGCCCCTCAACCGCCTTCTCGATAAACTCTTCTTCTCCGTCCATCACATCGGCAAAATAGATATTTGGCGACTTGCCGCCCAGCTCAACGGTGGCGGGGATAATGTTCTCCGCTGCGCAGGCCAGAATATGCCGTCCGACAGGCGTGGAACCGGTAAAGGCGATTTTGGCAATACGCTTGCTGGTTGCCAGCGCTTCACCGGCCTCTTTGCCGAAGCCCTGCACCACGTTCAGGACGCCCGGCGGTAAGAGGTCGCCAATAATTTCCAGCAGTAGCGTGATGCTCAGCGGCGTCTGCTCTGCCGGCTTGAGCACCACGCAGTTCCCCGCCGCCAATGCTGGCGCCAGCTTCCACGCCGCCATCAGCAGCGGAAAGTTCCACGGAATAATTTGCCCGACCACGCCCAGCGGTTCATGGAAGTGATAAGCCACGGTGGTTTCATCAATCTCCGCCGTACTCCCCTCCTGCGCCCGCAGACAGCCGGCAAAATAGCGGAAGTGATCGGCCGCCAACGGCAAATCGGCGTTCAGCGTTTCGCGTACCGGTTTACCATTGTCCCAGCTTTCAGCAACCGCTAGATATTCCAGGTTCTCCTGAATCCGGTCGGCGACCTGTAGCAACAGGTTGGAACGATGCTGTACCGATGTTTTCCCCCAGGCTTCTGCGGCGCGGTGCGCGGCATCAAGAGCAAAGTCGATATCTTTGGCATCGGAGCGGGGAAATTGTGCAATGTCACTCCCGTCCACGGGGGAGGTGTTCATAAAGTATTCGCCGCCGAGTGGTTCGACAAATTGGCCGTCAATATAGTTACCGTATGCGGACTTGAATGAAACTAAGGCGCCCGGGGTGCCAGGATGTGCATAACGCATTGCAATCTCCTTCTGTAGGGTTGAGGCGCAGCGGCGTATTGGTTTTTTGCTGTTGCCTGCTGCACAGAAGCTTATGCAGAGGTTATGCCAAATTTATCGCAGGAATAAATATTCAAATAATTCAAATTGTTAAGATATAATCCTGTGTCGCATGGGGACATAATTTTGCTTATGTGTCGCAAATCGCAACACATGAGAAACTATAAAGCTACAATATTGCAACATTACCCATCCGACCATGAGGTGCTCCGTGCAAGGCAATTCGTTTACCCTCGATCCCGAGGTAAAAACCAGCCCGTTGCTCAGCGATTCCTGGTTTCGTAGTCAGCAGTACGGCCTGGATCCGGCGACAGACGATTTCCCGCGCCTGGGCTCCGGCGAGCTGGCGGATGCGCTGGCCAGCCATGCCCGGTTACAGCAACTGACCCAGCCGGTGGTGAACACCCTGTCGCGTAAAGTGAACGATCTCCAGTCGGTGGTCATCCTCTCTGACGCCAGCGGTCTGGTACTGCAAACCTTCGGCAACATGCACGCGATGCAGAAAGCGCAAAGCTTCGCGCTGGCTCCCGGAAACCTGTGGAGCGAGAGTGGGCGCGGCACCAACGCCATCGGTACCGCGCTGGCTATTGACGACAGCTGCGAAATCGATGGCCGCCAGCACTTCCTTACCCGCAATCAGGATCTTTATTGCGCCGCGATGCCGGTGCAGAGTCCGGACGGAAAAATTGCCGGCGTGCTGGATATTTCCGGCCCGGCCCACTTCCCCCACCCCCACACGCTGACGTGGGTCAAAGAAGCCGCCAAGCAGATTGAATATCTGTGGGTAAAACAGAGTCTCCATCCGCAGCAGTGGCTGATGAGCCTGCACCTTCAACCCCACAAACTCGACAGCGTTGAAGAGTTGCTGCTGGTCTTTTCCGATAACGTGCTGACCGCCGGAAACCGCCTGGCGATGCGCGATCTGGGTCTGGATAGTGGACAACTCGGCCACATCACCTTTCAGCAGCTGTTTCCTCAGCTGACGCAAACGGCGGTGAATGTTCCGTTGCCGCTGACTCTCCAGCGACAAACCTATTACTACCGTTTACGCGCGCCAACCCGTACCCACGTTGCAGTACCGGCTCCAGCACCGGCGCCGACGCTGCCGGCCATCGAACTGCCTTTCACCAGTCAGCGTGAGGGGGAGAAGATGGTGCGTTTGCTGAATGCCGGCATTGCCCTGTGTATCGAGGGCGAAACCGGATGCGGCAAAGAGTTTGTCAGCCGCACGCTTCACCAGCACAGCCGTTGGCGTCACGGTAAATTTGTGGCAATCAACTGCGCGGCGATTCCCGAATCGCTGATTGAATCTGAGCTGTTTGGCTACCAGCCTGGCGCTTTTACCGGCGCCAGTAAGAATGGCTATATTGGTAAAATTCGCGAGGCGGACGGCGGCGTGCTGTTTCTCGATGAGATTGGCGATATGCCGATGCTGCTTCAGACCCGACTGCTGCGGGTGCTACAGGAAAAAGAGGTTACGCCCCTCGGCGCCAGCCAGAGCGCCCCGGTCAGCTTTGCGCTTATTTGCGCCACCCACCGTAACCTGATGCAACATGTTGCCGACGGTACGTTTCGCGAGGATCTGCTCTATCGCCTGCGCGAGTTCGCCCTCACCATTCCGCCGCTGCGCGAATGGCCACGGCTGCCGACGTTTCTTCAGCAGCTCTGGCAAACCCTCGGTGCCGAAGCGCGCCAGGTACGGCTCTCGCCCGCGCTCCTGACACACCTCTCCACCCTTCCCTGGCCAGGCAACGTGCGCCAGCTACAAAGCCTGATGAAGGTGCTGCTGGCGCTGGCTGACGAAGGGGAGCAGCTGGAAGTGGAGGATTTACCGGCCGAGTACCAGTCAGCCCCGGTTCCGGCTCCGTCGCGCGGGTTGCAGCAGCACGATGCGCAGTTGATTGCCGACACGCTGTCGACATATAACGGTAACGTCAGTAAAGCGGCGCAGGCCCTGGGAATCGCACGCAGCACACTCTACCGGCGCGCCGCGCGGACAAGAAACTAAACGATCGCTACGGCGTAAAGCGGACCGGCAGCCAGGAAAACATGCGCTGGCTGATGGCTTCGCAAATCCGCACCATTGCCAGCCCAAAGGCCTGCCAGACCCCTTTGCTCAGCCAAACGGCCACCGCCGCGACCGCCGCTGCGCCCACCATATCCAGCGGGAAATGGACCCCGAGGAAAATACGTGACCAGGCCACCGGTAACGATGCGAGCAGGACAAACAGCCCCAGGCTGCGTAAATGCAGCGAAAGCAGCGCAAATGCCGCGCTGAACATCACCACACCATGATCGCTGGGGAAGCCGTTATCCGCCGGATGGCTGATCCAGGTATGGCCCAGCGGCACCATAAACGGCCGGGGGTGGAACCACAGCGAACCGCAGAGATAGCCTAGTGCAAGCGCCATCAGAATATTCAGCGTGCAAAACAGCGCCTCCCTGTGTCCCTGGCGACCGCCTAAAAACCACAGACCGAGCACAATAGCCGGAACGATAAAGATAATTCCGCTTGCGCAAAAGCTGGCCAGCGCCAGAAGGATATCCGACGTCCCCGGCTGAGCATTCAGTGCCAGAAAAACGCTTTGGTTAACCGTTTCGAGTCTGTTCATTGCGAGGGTCCATGCCAGTCATATTACTGTCATTATCGCGATTCTCTCTTAAGTTACGCTTAACCCCGTGCCGAAGAGATAACCTGCTTTATTGATGAGCCCCGGTCTGGCGGATCGCCTGCGGCAATCCGGCGAGCCGCGCATCAATGATGGCCCGAATTTTCTGCGCTACCGGCAACGGCATTTTCTGCTCTGGCGCCGCACCGTTTTTTATTTTAGAATTATCTAAATTTAGAAAAGACTAAAATACATGAATACACCAGAACAACTGCAGTCCAGCGCCGGAGAAGCCGCCGCCTTGTTGAAAGCCATGAGCAATCCGAACCGGCTGCTGATTCTGTGCATGCTGTGCGAAACGCCGCGCGCCAGCGCAGGCGAACTGGCGCGGATCACCGGTTTGAGTCCTTCTGCCACCTCGCAGCATCTGGCGCGCATGCGCGATGAAGGCCTGCTCAGCAGTGAGCGCGAAGCGCAACGTATCCACTACTTCATCGCCCACCCTGCGGTTCAGCAAATCATCAGCACACTGAAGACCATTTATTGCCCATAAGGAGCCGTCATGACTATCGCCACCCTTTCTCCTGAAGAGGCCCGGGCGCAAATCGCTCAGGGGGCCAGATTAATCGATATTCGCGATGCCGATGAATACGCCCGCGAGCATATCCCCGATGCCGAGTTGGTGCCGCTGTCAGCCCTGAACAACGGCGCAACGCTGCATACAACAGCGGATGAAACGGTGATTTTTCATTGTCAGGCGGGATCGCGTACACAAAATAATGCCATTCGTCTGCTGGCAGCGGCAGCTCCGGCGCAGGTCAAACTGCTGGCCGGCGGTATTCAGGCCTGGAAAGCTGCGGGGTTACCCGTCAACGAGGATAAAACACAGGCGCTGCCGTTAATGCGTCAGGTGCAAATCGCCGCAGGCGTACTCATTCTGTTGGGTGTGGTGCTGGGCTATGGCGTCAGTAGCGGCTTTTTCCTGCTCAGCGCTTTCGTCGGCGCCGGCTTAACCTTCGCCGGTATCACCGGTTTTTGCGGAATGGCGCGCCTGTTGGCCGCCATGCCCTGGAACCGATGCTGACGCCTGAGGCTTCTGGCTTGTTGTATGCTGATATTCAGTTGCGCTAAAGTGAAAACGAACAGCGGCATTTATCCATGCCAGAGGAGAAAAACAATGTATTCAGTAGGTGATCTGGTTCAGCCCCGTATGGGCGGACCAAAACTCAAGATTGTGGCCGTCGGTGAAGATCATATTGTCGCCGTGCAGGCCAGTAATGAACAGGGTGAGAAATATACGCTGAAGCCCACCGACGTCACACCTTATAAAGAAGAAGGTGATTTTGGCGTTTGCTAATACCCTCGGTGGGATTCCCCACCGGTCTTCTTTCGCTATCCGACAGCAGCCTTAGCCCCTGCCGAATATCATTTTCGCTTACGCTTAAATCAGAAAGCTTTCCAGCGTCGCACCGGCCTCAATCGCACGGGCGATCGGCTTCGGCATACGCCCCTGGCCGGTCCAGATTTTTTGCGCACCGGAAAAATCGGTAAACCGGTATTTTGCCGGTCGTGGCAGGCGTTTTTTCGCCGCCGTCGATGGTTCTGAATTCTGCGAGACCAGCTCATCTGGCGTAATACCGTCGGCAATCATCAATTCCAGCCAGGTATTAATTTTTTCCTGGTATTCAGCTTGCTGTTGCAGGGTAGACTGCAGCTCTGACCGTTTTTCTTCAGTAACGACCCTGAGTTTTTCCAGCATGTCTTCCAGTACGTCAATGGAGAATTCACGCGACATTGCCCGCAGCGAGCGGATATTATTCAACTTTTGTAACATTAAAGACATAAACGATTAAACAACCCTAAATTGTATATAAGATAATACTAGTGAGATACTCTAATATATTCATTGAGTTATTACCACTTTAAATGGCATTGGATAAATATATTCAGACCGCGAGGTTAATCTTTTATTTAAAATAGCCCCGACAGGTATCCAATTAAGACCGTGAATTAATTTACAGCTAATTTGAATAAGATAAAAAGCCGCAAAATTATCTCAAGTCTGCATATTACCTGCATGGTCAACAGGTTAGCGGAATTTGCCTGACAAAGTCATGATACCACAACAGCCCATCAGTGAATGTACATGCATGAAAACCGAATATACATCAAAGATAAAAACAGAATAAAACGCTATTTATATAGCCTTTATGGCATAAATTATTCTAAATGTAGCAATAATCACGCTGAAACGTGATTTCAGACGGTAGTCGGCACAATCGTGGCTTCGCGCGCACCAGCCCATCTCCGCACAAAAAAA
>NZ_JBCNNS010000019.1:0-50595 GCF_039594335.1 Raoultella sp. | reverse complement strand
CCAGGTTGCCTTTCCCGGCGGAGCCGTGGATGCCACCGATGCAACGCTTATTGCCGCCGCGCTGCGCGAAGCGCAGGAAGAGGTCGCCATCCCCCCCGAATCAGTCGAGATTATCGGCGTGTTGCCACCGGTAGACAGCGTAACCGGCTTCCAGGTCACGCCGGTGGTCGGCATCATTCCGCCAAATCTCCACTATCACGCCAGCCAGGATGAAGTCGCTGCGGTGTTCGAGATGCCGCTCGCTGAAGCGCTGCGTCTTGGACGCTATCATCCGCTGGACATTCACCGCCGGGGTAACTCGCATCGCGTCTGGTTGTCGTGGTATCAGCACTATTTTGTCTGGGGAATGACCGCCGGTATTATTCGCGAACTGGCGCTGCAAATCGGGACTAAACCTTAGTTTTCTTCATCCCGCCTGAGGCGGCTGAAATACCGGCCGCGTGCCCCCGCTGCAGACCGCTCGAAATCCCCGCCATCGGGCGGCGTATTTCGGGTATATACTCAAAATGAGAATGCGCGCTCATCATTAGTAAATTCACCGTTATCCATTAGTTTAATTCATGTGAATAGTTAAGCTGATGGTTCGGTTCCCTCTTACACTATGCGCAGTTATCACATCGTTACCGCCGCTGCGGTAACCCTGTCAGGAGTATTATCGTGATTAGTATATTCGACATGTTCAAGGTGGGGATTGGTCCCTCATCTTCCCATACTGTAGGGCCGATGAAGGCCGGTAAACAGTTCGTCGATGACCTGGTCGAAAAGGGATTGCTTAATGAAGTGACCCGCGTGGCGGTCGATGTCTACGGCTCACTTTCATTAACCGGCAAAGGCCACCATACGGATATCGCCATCATTATGGGACTGGCGGGCAATCAGCCCGATACGGTCGACATTGACGCGATACCGGCATTTATCCGCGACGTTGAAACCCGCGGACGTCTGCTGCTGGCGCAAGGGCGGCATGAAGTTGATTTCCCGGCGGATGACGGCATGCGTTTTCGTAGCGACAATCTGCCGCTGCACGAGAACGGCATGACGATTCATGCCTGGGCGGGCGACAAAGAGATCTACAGCAAAACATACTACTCGATTGGCGGCGGTTTTATTGTCGACGAAGAGCACTTCGGCAAAGAAAGTGCCGACGAACTGTGCGTGCCTTACCCGTACAAATCGGCGCAGGAGATACTGAGTCATTGCAAGGAGACCGGATTGTCGCTCTCCGGCATAGTGATGCAAAACGAGCTGGCGCTACACAGCAAAAAAGAGATTGAAGACTATTTTGCTCACGTCTGGCAGACCATGCGGGCCTGTATCGATCGTGGGATGAATACCGAAGGCGTGCTGCCTGGCCCGCTGCGCGTTCCTCGTCGCGCCTCTGCCCTGCGTCGTCTGCTGGTGGCCAGCGATAAGCTGTCAAACGACCCGATGAACGTCGTTGACTGGGTGAATATGTTCGCCCTGGCCGTGAACGAAGAGAATGCTGCCGGCGGACGCGTAGTGACGGCCCCGACAAACGGCGCCTGCGGCATCGTCCCGGCGGTGCTCGCCTACTACGATCACTTTATCGAATCGGTCAGCCCGGATATTTATA
The DNA here is from genome assembly GCF_039594335.1 of Raoultella sp. Taxonomy (NCBI): domain Bacteria; kingdom Pseudomonadati; phylum Pseudomonadota; class Gammaproteobacteria; order Enterobacterales; family Enterobacteriaceae; genus Klebsiella; species Raoultella sp. The sequence goes on along the minus strand of NZ_JBCNNS010000019.1, from coordinate 49,001 downwards.
TTCGCTACTTTATGGCGTCCGGCGCCGTTGGCACCCTCTACAAGATGAACGCCTCCATTTCTGGCGCGGAAGTCGGATGTCAGGGGGAAGTTGGCGTGGCCTGTTCCATGGCGGCCGCCGGTCTTGCCGAACTGCTTGGCGCGAGCCCGGAGCAGGTTTGTATTGCGGCAGAAATCGGTATGGAGCATAACCTGGGCCTCACCTGCGACCCGGTGGCTGGCCAGGTTCAGGTTCCGTGTATCGAACGCAACGCAATTGCATCCGTGAAGGCGATCAACGCCGCACGTATGGCCATGCGTCGCACCAGTGAACCGCGCGTCTCTCTCGATAAAGTCATTGAGACCATGTATGAGACCGGTAAAGACATGAACGCCAAATATCGCGAAACCTCGCGCGGTGGTCTGGCGATAAAAGTTCAGTGTGACTAAACTCTCCCCATAAAATGCGCCCTTCCGGGCGCATTTTTCTCTGTTATTTATTTACACCCACTACACTTGCTTAAAGGCGGTTGTTATTCTACTCATCATATAGAGTCGACAGGGTGTCGCGCATGCAAAATGCACAAAAGGTCATTTCGACATACCGTCGTAAACGGGTTGTCATTTGTTTGATTGTTGCGCTCCTGACGTTGACGGCCACGCTGGTGGTCCGATTTATTTCGCAGCGTAGTTTAAATCAGCAGCGCGTCCAGATGACCACCAATAAAATGGTGGTGGCGATGGATAAAATTTTACGCCCGCTGTCGGAGCAACACCTTTCGTTGCTTCAGATGGTGGGGAAACCCTGTGAGGATGTGCGTCTGCCGCTGCGCAAACTGGCGGCCTCGTTACAAACCGTGCGTTCAATCGTCCTGGTTAAATCGAATATTCTCTACTGTTCCAGCATCTTTGGCGACCGCAACGTCTCTATTCATAAGCTGCAACCCGTTCTGCCGAGCCAGCGGGCGCTGCTGGCTTTTTCAACCGATAACACGCTGCTGGTCGGCACCCCAGTCTTGATTCAATGGTATCCCTCCGTGTTCAATAGCGCCGACGGTGTGATGATGATCATCAATATTGAGCTGCTGGGTGAGTTAATTCTCAATGCAAAATCATCGTTGATTACCGGTATCGGACTGAGTGTTGGCACAAAAAGCTTTATCAGCGGAATCGGGGTGGTTGATCACCCGGTCCCTCCTGGTGAGTCTGTGATATACCGTCAACATTCAACACAGTTCCCCTTTGCCATCAACGTCAGCGGCCCCGGCGCTTCAGCTCTGGCGCTCAACGAGCTGCCAGGGGAACTGCCGCTGGCGCTGATTCTGAGTTTACTGATGACCGGAATCGCCTGGCTGGCTACCGCGGGCAGGATGAGTTTTTCCCGGGAAATCAGCCTCGGCATCGCCGCCCGCGAATTCACGCTGTGGTGCCAACCGTTGAAAGACCTGCGTTCGGGAAAATGCTGCGGAGTCGAGATTCTGCTGCGCTGGAATAATCCGCGTCGGGGAAACATCTCGCCGGATGTGTTCATTCCGATCGCCGAGGGTTATAACCTGATCATTCCCCTCACCCGCTATGTCATTGCCGAAACCGCACACCGGCTGTCGCTATTCCCCCACGATAAACATTTTCATATTTCGATTAATGTCGCGGCCCGCCATTTTGCCGATGGCGAACTGCTGCGCGATCTGCATAAACTCTGGTTCAGCGCCTACCCGGTGCAGCAGCTGGTGGTTGAACTCACCGAGCGGGACGTCCTTCAGGATGGCGATCACCACATGGCCGAGCATCTACATTTCAGGGGGGTATACCTGGCTATCGATGACTTTGGCACCGGCAACAGTTCGCTCTCTTGGCTGGAAAAGCTGCGGCCTGACGTGCTGAAAATTGATAAATCCTTTACCAGCGCTATCGGTATCGACAGCGTGAATGCCACGGTCACGGATATGATTATTGCGCTGGCGCACCGGCTGAAGATTATGACGGTGGCAGAAGGCGTGGAGACCCCGCAGCAGGCCGAATATTTGCGACGCCACGGCGTTGATATCCTGCAGGGATTTCTCTATGCGAGGCCAATGCCGGTTGAAGACTTCCCGCAGTGGCTGGCCGCCCGGCGTCAGGTCGAGGCGAGGATGGATAATAACGCCGACCGGCCTCCAGAGGAGACCGGCCGGTCAGTCTGATCAACCAGGAAAGTTTACTCTTCTTCCTGGCTGTCATGCACCGTTTTCACGACACGCACCAGATCGACCCGATAGTCGTTCGCTTCAAGAACGGTAAACTGCAGCGGCGCCCGCTCAACAACATCGCCGGTACGCGGGATATGACCGTTTACGGCAATCACCAGCCCGGCAACCGTGGCGATGTCTTCGTCTTCATTGACGAGGTCATCGAGTCCCACCGCCTGCTGTAAAGCGTGCAGATCGGTTGATCCTTTAATCAGCCAGCCGTCGCCATCGGCAACGATTTCCGGCGTCTCATCGGCATCAGGGAATTCACCCGCGATGGCTTCAAGGACATCCAGCGGCGTCACCAGCCCCTGAACCACGCCAAACTCGTTAGTCACGATGACGAAGCTACCGCGGGCACGGCGCAGCACACCCAGCAGATTGATAGGATCCAGCGTTTCCGGGACCACAATCGCCGGCGAAGCCGCGGCTAATGCAGCGACATTCTCACCGGCCTCCAGCGCCACCAGCATCTCTTTGGCTCGCACGATACCGATGATTTCATCCAGCTCGCCCCGGCATACCGGGAACAGACTGTGCGGCGAAGAGAGCAGTTGACGTCGAATTTCTTCTTCGCTCTGCTCCGCGTTCACCCAGCTGATTTCACCACGCGGAGTCATGATGCTGCGCAATGAACGCTGCGCCAGAGTCAGGACGCCATTAATCATATAGCGTTCTTCTTCCGCAAACGCCCCTTCCGGGACCGGAACCGGTGCCGGGCTCTCGCCATCGTGGCTCACGGCGTGCTGTTTGCGCCCGCCCATCATGCGCAGAATAGCGTCAGCCGTACGTGCGCGTAACGGCAGCGTCGACTGGTGACGAATAAAGTTACGTCGTGCTATCTGGTTAAAGAACTCTATGGTTATCGAGAAGCCAATAGCGGCGTACAGGTACCCTTTCGGAATATGGAAACCGAAGCCTTCAGCCACCAGGCTCAGGCCGATCATCAGCAGGAAGCTCAGACAGAGCACCACCACCGTCGGATGCTGATTGACAAAGTTAGTCAATGGCTTAGAAGCCAGCAGCATCACCGCCATCGCAATCACGACTGCCGCCATCATTACCGGCAAGTGGTTAACCATCCCAACCGCAGTAATCACGGCATCCAGCGAGAATACAGCGTCAAGTACGACGATTTGCAGCACCACCACCCAAAAACTGGCATAACCTTTACCATGTCCGGAATCGTGCTGGCGGTTTTCCAACCGTTCATGCAGTTCCGTAGTCGCTTTAAACAGCAGGAATATCCCCCCCAGCAGCATGATGAGATCGCGTCCGGAGAAAGAGAAATCCGCGATGCTGAACAGCGGTTTGGTTAAGGTCACCATCCACGAAATGACCGACAACAGCCCCAGACGCATAAACAGCGCCAGCGACAGGCCGATCAGACGGGCTTTGTCCCGTTGTTTCGGCGGCAGTTTATCCGCGAGGATGGCGATAAAGACCAGGTTGTCGATACCGAGCACGATTTCGAGGACGACCAGCGTCAATAAACCCACCCAGATAGAGGGATCCATTAAGAATTCCATGAGTTGCTCCAGTTAACGACAGACGGAGTCATCGCCATGTCACGTACGGCACAGACAATCGTTGCAGGTAAAAAAGCGTAGCAGGTAGCGGCGGCAGAAAAATGCCAGAAGGTGAAAAGACGTCGATGAGGGTCCATACAGCGGGCTATGCCCTATACTCCTGAGTAATTAAACGGATGCTAAACATAACAAAAAATAGAGGGAGATTGGAAAAAAATTTACCAGTCTTTGCAATAGGTAAGCCTATTTTTTGCGCCGCGAAATTATTCCTTGTAGATACGTGATTAACGGATCTTCATCACATTAATTATTTTTTCACTATCTAAAATAATTCGCGGTAGTAATTATTTTAGATCTTACACCCTCACTGAATCGATTTTGTCCGCAAGAGTGATTCAGGATGTATCACCACAGATGATGCATTCACGATAATAAAGGAGGTAGCAAGTGACGATTGCTATTGTAATAGGCACACATGGTTGGGCTGCAGAACAACTGCTGAAAACCGCAGAAATGCTGTTGGGCGAGCAGGAAAACGTTGGCTGGATCGATTTCGTTCCGGGTGAAAACGCCGAAACGCTAATCGAGAAATACAACGCACAGCTGGCAAAGCTGGACACAACTAAAGGCGTGTTATTTCTCGTCGATACGTGGGGAGGTAGTCCATTCAATGCCGCCAGCCGCATTGTCGTCGATAAAGAACATTACGAAGTGATTGCTGGCGTTAACATCCCGATGCTGGTCGAAACGCTGATGGCGCGCGACGACGATCCATCGTTCGACGAACTGGTGGCTCTGGCGGTAGAAACTGGCCGTGAAGGCGTGAAAGCGCTGAAAGCGAAGACGGTGGAAAAAGTCGCTCCGGCTGCGGTTAAGGCAGCAGCCAAAGCGGTAGCCCCGGCAAAACCAATGGGTCCAGACGACTACATGGTTATCGGCCTGGCGCGTATTGATGACCGTCTTATTCATGGTCAGGTGGCCACCCGCTGGACAAAAGAAACCAACGTGACCCGCATTATTGTCGTGAGTGATGAAGTGGCGGCGGATACCGTGCGCAAAACATTACTGACTCAGGTTGCTCCTCCGGGCGTGACGGCCCACGTTGTCGACGTTGCGAAGATGCTTCGCGTCTACAACAACCCGAAATACGCAGGCGATCGCGTCATGCTGCTGTTTACCAACCCTACCGACGTCGAACGTGTCGTTGAAGGCGGGGTGAAAATCACCACTGTCAATATCGGCGGTATGGCTTTCCGTCAGGGTAAAACGCAGGTGAACAACGCCGTTTCGGTCGATGAAAAAGATATTGAAGCATTTAAAAAGTTGAATGCCCGCGGTATTGAACTGGAAGTGCGTAAAGTTTCCACCGACCAGAAACTGAAAATGATGGACCTGATTGGCAAGGTGGCGAAATAACCTTGCGGGTCGCGCCCCAGTTTTCAACTTAAGACTTAATCAACAGGAGAAGTACAATGGAGATTACCCTTCTTCAGATTGTGCTGGTGTTCATCGTCGCGTGTATTGCGGGTATGGAGTCGGTACTTGATGAGTTTCAGTTCCACCGTCCTCTGGTCGCGTGTACGCTGATCGGTGCCGTTCTCGGCGATATGAAAACCGGTATCATCATCGGTGGTACTCTGGAAATGATCGCTCTGGGCTGGATGAACATCGGTGCGGCAGTTGCGCCGGATGCCGCGCTGGCATCCATCATTTCTACCGTTCTGGTTATTGCTGGCCATCAGGGTATCGGCGCCGGTATCGCACTGGCTATCCCGCTGGCAGCGGCAGGTCAGGTGCTGACCATCATCGTTCGTACCATTACCGTAGCCTTCCAGCACGCGGCGGATAAAGCGGCGCAAAATGGCAACCTGACGGCAATTTCGTGGATCCACGTCTCTTCGTTATTCCTGCAGGCTATGCGTATCGCTATCCCGGCGGTCATCGTGGCTATCTCCGTCGGAACCAGCGAAGTTCAGGGCATGCTGAATGCGATTCCTGAAGTGGTCACCAGCGGTCTGAACATCGCCGGCGGCATGATCGTGGTGGTCGGTTACGCGATGGTCATCAACATGATGCGCGCAGGCTACCTGATGCCGTTCTTCTACCTTGGCTTCGTCACCGCTGCATTCACTAACTTCAACCTGGTTGCGCTGGGCGTGATTGGCACGGTGATGGCTATCCTCTATATCCAGCTGAGCCCGAAATACAACCGCGTTGCGGGTGCGCCAGCGCAGGCTGCTGGTAATAACGATCTCGATAACGAACTGGACTAACAGGTGAGCGAAATGGTTGATATGACTAAAAATACCACCGAGAAAAAACTCACTCCGAGTGACATTCGTGGCGTGTTCATTCGTTCTAACCTGTTCCAGGGGTCATGGAACTTCGAACGTATGCAGGCGCTGGGCTTCTGCTTCTCTATGGTACCGGCTATTCGTCGCCTGTACCCGGAGAACAACGATGCGCGTAAGCAGGCGATTAAGCGTCACCTGGAGTTCTTCAATACTCACCCGTACGTCGCAGCGCCCGTTCTTGGCGTGACGCTGGCGATGGAGGAGCAGCGTGCAAACGGCGCCGAGATCGATGATGGTGCCATCAACGGTATCAAAGTTGGTCTGATGGGACCGCTGGCTGGCGTCGGCGACCCGATCTTCTGGGGTACCGTGCGTCCGGTATTTGCGGCATTGGGTGCCGGTATCGCGATGAGCGGCAGCCTGTTAGGCCCGCTGTTGTTCTTTATTCTGTTCAACGCCGTTCGTCTGCTGACCCGTTACTACGGCGTGGCATACGGTTACAGCAAGGGTATCGATATCGTTAAAGATATGGGCGGCGGCTTCCTGCAGAAACTGACCGAGGGGGCGTCAATTCTCGGCCTGTTTGTCATGGGGGCGTTGGTTAACAAGTGGACGCATGTGAACATTCCGCTGGTGGTGTCAAAAATCACCGGTTCAGATGGTCAGGTTCACGTAACGACCGTACAGACCATTCTTGACCAGTTGATGCCGGGCCTGGTGCCTTTGCTGCTGACCTTTGCCTGTATGTGGCTGCTGCGTAAGAAAGTTAACGCCCTGTGGATTATCGTCGGCTTCTTCGTCATCGGTATCGTCGGCTACGCTATCGGCCTGCTGGGCCTGTAATAATCCTGTTGTCCGCCGGGGGCTTGCCCCCGGTTTTTTTTCACTGGAGGGTAGATGACACTCACGGATCTGGTGCTGATTCTGTTTATTCTTGTTCTGCTGGTGTTTGCCATTTATGACCAGTTTATTATGCCCCGTCGTAACGGCCCGCAACTCCTGGCTATCCCCCTGCTCCGCCGCAGCCGCGTTGACGGGATCATCTTTGTCGGCCTGACCGCCATTCTGATTTATAACAACGTCATCAGCCACGGCGCGCTAATTACCACATGGTTATTATCTGCACTGACGTTAATGGGTTGGTATCTGTTCTGGATCCGGACGCCGAAAATCATCTTCAAACCGACTGGTTTTTTCTTCGCCAATATCTGGATTGAATATAAGCGAATTAAAGCGATGAATTTATCGGAAGACGGCGTACTGGTGATGCAATTAGAACAACGGCGCTTGCTTATTCGTGTACGAAACATCGACGATCTGGAAAGGATATACAAATTTCTCATTTCAACTCAATAAGTTAAAAATATAGCCAACGCTATATTTCAGCGATTTTTGGCAGACAGATATATAGCCATGGCTATATTCCGTCTGCGCACTTCACTTATATTTATTAACGAATTATTCACGCATAAAACCAAATGAAAATCGTTATCATTTGGTTATTGAAATAAATAAATCCTGTTATTGTTTTATATTCTAAAAATATGTTAAGGTTGCGCCCGTCGTTGGGGAGTAGCCGATTTCCTGTCTGCCAGGAAATGTACGTGTCAACATACTCGTTGCAAAACGTGGCACGTACGGGTTGAAGAAGGTGTTCAATCAGGCGAGACCATAGACACATCACCGCTATACGCAATACCTGACGCGTGGGCTGCGTATATCTACTGGGGGCTGTGATGTGTCATATGGATTTTCCCCGGTCAGGACGCAATCATGAACATCTCCGCTACGATTCTTCTTGCCTTTGGCATGTCCATGGACGCCTTCGCGGCCTCTATCGGTAAAGGCGCCACCTTACATAAACCTAAGTTCTCCGAAGCGCTGCGCACCGGGTTAATTTTTGGCGCCATCGAAACGCTCACCCCGCTTCTCGGCTGGGGAATGGGGATGTTCGCCAGCCAGTTCGTACTGGAGTGGAATCACTGGATCGCGTTCGTGCTACTGGTCTTTCTCGGCGGACGTATGGTTATTGAAGGTTTTCGCGCAACCGAAGATGAGGCAAGTGAAGCGCCTCGCCGCCATGGTTTCTGGCTGCTGGTCACCACCGCCTTCGCCACCAGTCTCGATGCGATGGCTGTCGGTGTCGGCCTGGCGTTCCTGCAGGTCAACATTATCGCCACCGCGCTGGCTATCGGCTGCGCGACGCTGGTGATGTCGACGCTGGGGATCATGGTCGGACGGTTTATCGGCCCGCTGCTGGGCAAACGAGCCGAAATTCTTGGTGGTATCGTTCTGATTGGTATCGGCGCCCAGATTCTCTGGAGCCATTTCGCCGGTTAATTCTCAGGACTCGCGCTGCCAGCAGTGAATAATAAAATCGGTCTGGCAGCGGAAAGTTGCCTGCGCGCGTAACGTTTCACGCACCGGCGGCTTCGCCCGCCAAGCGAATGGCGTCATCTGCAGCAGCGCTTCCGCCTCGTACCCGGTCAGTTGCATCGGATAGGCCAGTTGGTGCTGCTGGCTTAACGTAAAGCCAGCCATCTGTTCATGATTTTGCTCATGCAGACGCACCTCGGCATAAATCAACCCTTTCAGCTCCAGCAAATGACGCGGTCCTGGCGTGGCGGTAATCACCCAGCCGCCGGGTCTGACCACGCGCGCCAGCTCCTGTGCATTACAAGGGGCATAGATCCGGACCACCGCATCAAGGCTCACGTCGTCGAACGGCAGACGCTGACTTGAAGCGACGCAAAAATTAACCTGCGGATAACGTCTGGCGGCCGCGCGAATAGCCGACTTTGAGACATCCAGCCCCCAGCAATGAGCGGCGATGGCGGCAAATGCGTGGGTGTAATACCCTTCCCCGCAGCCGATATCGAGCAGACGCTCAGGCGCGGCAACGGAAAGAAAGTCGCTGATGGCGTCACGCAGGGGCTGATAGTGACCTGCATCGAGAAACGCCCGCCGCGCCTGCATCATCTCCGCGCTATCGCCCGGATCGCGAGACCGCTTAAACTGCACCGGCAGTAAATTGACATACCCCTCTTTTGCCAGATCGAACTGGTGCCGCTGCGGGCAGATATAGCTATTATCGCGGCGGGAAAGCGGCGCGTGGCAAAGTGGGCAACTGTATGACATGACAACTCCGGTGTCGCTGAAAGGGCGAAAGTGTAGCGCTATTCGCCCTTTCAGACCACTGTTACAACGCCGGTGACGCAACCTCTCCGTGATGCATCACAATCAGATTTTCTGAACCTTGCGGCATACCGTCCGGCAGCACATTTTCCAACCGCAGCACATCTCCCATGATCTGACTAAAGACCGGTGCGGAAACCGCCCCGCCATAATAGGCGCCATTACTAGGATCGTTAATCACCACCACCAGCGCAAATTGCGGACGACTGGCGGGCGCCACGCCTGCGGTATACGCCACATATTTATCAATATATTTACCGTCAGGACCGATTTTTTTTGCGGTCCCGGTTTTCACCGCAATACGATAATCACGCACCGCCGCCTTGGTTCCGCCACCGCCCGGCAGCGCCACGCTCTCCATCATATGCTCTACTTCATGCACGATGGTTTCCGGCATCACCTGCGTCCCGATGACCGGAGGATCGATGCGGGTGATAGAGAGCGGCCGCTCAATACCGAATCCGCCGATAGTGGCATAAACGTGTGCCAGTTGCAGCGGGGTCACCATCAGACCATAGCCGAAAGCAAAGGTCGCGCGGTCCAACTGGCCCCAATAGCGCCGTTTCGGCATCAGACCTGCGCTTTCGCCGGTCAGCCCCAGCCCTGTAGGGTCACCAAAACCAAAGGCTGTATAGGTATCAATCAGGTGTTGAACGGGCATGGCCAGCGACAAATGTGAAACCCCGATATCGCTGGATTTTTGCAAAATGCCAGTCAATGACAGTTCGGGATAATAGCCAACATCGCGAATGCGGTGCCCATCAAGGACAAAGGGATGGGTATCCACTACGCTGTCAGGCTGCACAATGCCCTGCTGTAGCGCCGTCATCACCACCAGCGGTTTTACCGTTGAGCCCGGCTCAAAGGTATCGCTGATGGCACGGTTGCGAAAATCATCCAGCCTGGCGTCATCACGGTTATTGGGATTGAAGTCCGGATAGCTGGCCATCGCCAGTATCTCGCCGGTATCAATCTTAATCAGCACCGCCGCCCCTGATTCCGCCTTATTCCAGTTTACGGCGTTATCCAGCGCATCTTCGGTGACCGTCTGCAAGCGCTCGTCGATACTCAGCTGAATGTTATGCGCGGGCACTGCCGGCATCTCGGTGATATTTTCGATCACGTGACCATGACGATCTTTACGCACCAACCGGCGCCCCGGCTTTCCAGTGAGCTGGGCATTAAAGCTTTTTTCAATCCCCTCAATGCCCTGGTTATCAATATTGGTAAATCCCAACAGGTTAGCCGCCACGTGCCCTGCGGGATAAAAGCGGCGCGACTCATCACGCAGGTTAATCCCCGGCAGGTGCAGCTTGTCGATCCATTCGGCCTGCTCCGGGTTAACCTGACGGGCCAGATAGATAAATCGCATATGAGGATGGCTCTCAACGCGTTTGGCCAAATCACCCAGATTGATGTGCAGCGCCTCCGCCATCGCCTGCCAGCGCGGGCTATAGCCGACGCCGCCTTTTTGCATAATGGTTTGCGGGTCGGCCCAGATGGCGCTCACCGGCACGCTAACCGCCAACGGACGGTTCTCACGATCGCTGATGGTTCCACGTTGCACATCGATGGGTTCTTCACGCAACGAACGCATATCTTCTTGTTTCACAAGGTTATCTGGAGAAATTATTTGTAGCCAGGCCACCCGCCCCAACAATATTCCGAGACAACCGAGAATCGCCACGCACAACAGCCCAAAACGAAGAGGGGTGAAATGAGCAACTGACTTATTTTTGTTCTTTAGCACCGTAGCTCCAGCATTATATTGCAACCCTCTGATTTAACAGAAAATCGGCACAACAGAATGCGAAACTATGCGAATAATGATGTTGTTTTGCAACAAAGCACGACGGAAGGGAAAAAATGGAAATATTTTGCAATAAACACTAAAAAGCCCCGCAGAGGCGAGGCTTTTCTTACAAGATGAGTGGTCTTGAATCAGATAGCAGTAACGTTAACTGCTGCCGGACCTTTCTGGCCGTCCTGAATTTCGAACTCAACGTTCTGGCCTTCAGCCAGAGTTTTGAAACCATTACCCTGGATAGCGGAGAAGTGTACAAACACGTCTTTGCTACCATCAGCCGGAGTAATGAAACCAAAACCTTTAGACTCGTTGAACCACTTAACTTGACCTTTAATCTTTGCCATTTGCAAAATTCCTTAGACTGTTTTCTTCGCCCACAGGCGCTTACATAGATAAAACTGACACGTTACTGCATGAGGCACTAATATAAGGTTCGGCAGAGAAGCGGTATTCAACGACAACGTGTTTACTCAGGACTTCTTTACTGAAAATGCCACACATAAACAGAACTGTACCTCGTTTAACCCGAAAGGTGTTATCACATACAACGTAAATAATGGCAAGCCATTTTTAAACGTGTCTCGATCCTTCGCACAAATTATAAGGGAATCATTTGATCACCTGCACATTTATGCGTCTTTGCCGCCCTGGGCTACCGTCGCGGCTACCGCAGGATTCGCTATATCGCAAACCCCATAGTGGCAACTTTTTTACCATAGCTCAACAACTTCGCATCGTCCAGACAGTTGGCTATTCTAACATCACATTTTCAGCAACCGGGGTAAGGACATATGCATAACGATGCGTATAAAAGGTCATATCTATAGTTGAAATTTCGCTTAAATTCTGCGGAGGTAAAGATATAAAATCACCGCACGGTTAGGTTATAAATATTATTTATAATACAATTTGAACATGACGCATTAATGACGATATTTTTTCATCAGACAATTAAAACAGATTGTTATTATTTATTTTGATTAACTAAAAAATCAATGACGTCAATAGCCAGAATTGGGAGCGGGAACACACTCAGCGCGCGGAGAGGTGTAACAAAACGATCGAAAAGGATAAGAAAAAGTTATAGCACCTTATTGAACCAGGTGCACACCGACGCGGTGCACACCTGTCATTTAGTTACCGTTCGGCGACGAGACGGATAAAATCGTCATCGTCTTTCTTTCCCGCCGAAGTCTTAGTAACCTCTTCTTTCTCAGGCTCATTGGCTTCACAGAGACGGCGCAGCAGCGCATTTTGCCGCTTTTGCTGGTCCAGTAACGCCTGCAGCAGTTCAATCTGCTCATTGGTGCGCGAACTTGCGCGATTAACAAAAAACCATAACAACAAACCGACAAGCAGCAGCACAACAGACAGTGCCAGTGATGCCAGGTTTAACATCCCAGGATTCAGTAACTCACTCATTTCACCACCTCAAAGAGAAGGCGTACATTCTACCACTCGCACAGCAGAAGGAAATCGGTCGTCATAAAAATGTCTTACCAGGGGATAAACTTGTTGATTGTGCAGATGCCGCTGAAAAACTGTACATCTTGATCGCACATTACGTTAAGCATCTGAGTCCACAGCAGCAAACAACCCACTATGATGACTATCAGCAAAACCCAGCGTACTTTTTTCACTCCATTCTCCGCATCAGTGTCAGATGTTTCCAGGTTAACATGAACATCTTAAACCGTGGCTAACTGTAATACGAAAGACAAGTTTAGGAATCATAGACTTGTTTCAATTCGTGTAGCTGGCAAAATAAACGCAGGGATAATGCAAACTATGAGGCAACAATGCGATTAATCATTCGTTCCGTTGTAGTACTGGCTATCGTATGGATTGGGATATTATTGAGCGGCTATGGCATTCTTATTGGCAGCGATGAGAACGCTGCGGGGCTGGGCCTTCAGTGTAAATATCTGACCGCCCGCGGTACCAGTACCGCACAATATGTTCATTCTGATAGCGGTATTATCGGTATTACCGACTGCCCGATTTTACGCAAAAGCGAAATCGTTATCGACAAAGGTTGATACGTAAAAGTGACAGCGGGAAGCACATTCCCACTGTCGCTTAACCGACCAGATGGTCATTCGGATCAGAATGGGTAGTTGTTATACCCCATCTGTTCAGAAATCTTACGCGCCGCCGTGTGCAGCATCTCCACGTATTCACTCAGACGCTCTTCTGAGAAACGCAGCGTCGGGAAAGAGATGCTCAGGCCCGCAATCACCACGCCAAAGCGGTCGAAAACCGGTACGCCAATGCAGCGCAGCCCTTCTTCCTGCTCTTCATTATCTTCACCGAAGCCCTGCTGACGAACCTGATCCAGAACGTCTAGCAGCACTTGCGTACTGGTAATGGTCCGCTCGGTGCTACGTTTATATTCCACGCCTTCGAGAATCTGCTCAACTTCAGCGCGATCGCGCCACGCCAGCAGCACTTTACCGATAGCGGTGCTGTACAGCGGATTGCGACGACCAATGCGTGAATACATCCGCAGGTTATACATGGAGTCGATTTTGTGGATATAGACAATGCTGTCTTCATCCAGCGCCCCCAGGTGGATCGTCTCTTTCGTCAGCCGCGAAAGCTCACGCATCTGGATGTCAGCACTGCGGACCAGATCGACATTCTGTAGCGCACGCGCGCCCAGTTCGAACAGCTTGAGGGTCAGCGAGTATTTCTCAGATTCGCCTTCCTGCGCCACATAGCCCAGCGATTTCATGGTTTGCAAAAAGCGATAAACAGTGCTTTTTGACATCATAACGCGCTGGGACAGTTCGGTAATGCCAATTTCACGCTCTTCACCAAGCGCCTGCAGAATGCCAAAAACCTTCAATACCGAAGAGACAGAATCTGGCTGCTTATCCAAATCTGCAACTGCCATTTATCACCTCATCGTAACTGTTTTATAAAAATCAGAACCGGTTTTTATTATAAATTCGCATCGTGCCCCTCGCAATCATTCTTCTGCTCATTCGTTACAAATCTGCGACATACAGCCGAATAATCAATGCTAAAATCATTACTCAGAGAATAATTACCATAAAGACCGATATTCAGCATGGATAAAAACATTTCCGATGGCCTGCCTTTGCCACAGCGCTATGGCGCAATATTGACCATCGTTTTAGGGTTGGCCATGGCGGTGCTCGACGGCGCAATAGCCAACGTAGCTCTGCCGACTATTGCCACCGATTTAAACGCCTCGCCGGCGGCGTCAATCTGGATTGTCAACGCCTACCAGATAGCCATCGTGATTGCCCTTCTACCGCTCTCTTTTCTCGGCGATATGTTTGGCTATCGGCGTATTTATAAAATCGGCCTTGCGTTGTTTACGCTGACTTCGCTCGCCTGCGCGCTTTCCCATAGCCTGGAGATGCTGACGCTTGCCCGCGTCGCACAGGGCCTTGGCGGCGCCGCCCTGATGAGCGTCAATACCGCGCTGATCCGACTGATTTTCCCGCAGCGTTTTCTGGGGCGCGGAATGGGGATTAACTCCTTCGTGGTAGCGATTTCATCGGCCGCCGGTCCCACCATTGCGGCAGCGATTCTCTCGGTCGCCTCCTGGCAATGGCTCTTTTTTATTAATATCCCGCTCGGGATCGTTTCGCTTATCCTCGCCCTGCGTTACCTGCCAGCGAACGTTGGCCGCAGTAAAATCACCCGCTTCGATCTCCCCAGCGCCATCATGAATGCGCTAACGTTTGGCCTGTTGATCACCGCTCTCGGCGGTTTTGCCCAGGGTCAGTCGGGACGTCTCGTGCTTGCGGAAGTGGCCGCAATGCTGGTCATCGGTTTCTTCTTTGTGCGCCGCCAGCTGCAGATGCCGGTCCCGCTATTGCCGATTGACCTGCTGCGCATCCCGCTGTTTTCCCTTTCTATCTGCACCTCCATTTGCTCGTTCTGTGCGCAAATGCTGGCGCTGGTTTCTCTGCCCTTCTTCCTGCAGTCGATGATGGGCCGCAGCGAAGTAGAAACCGGTTTGCTGCTAACGCCATGGCCTCTGGCTACGATGGTGATGGCACCGCTGGCGGGTTATATGATTGAGAAGGTGCATGCGGGATTACTGGGGGCAATCGGCCTGCTGGTGATGGCCTGCGGCCTGTTCGGCCTCGCGCTGTTGCCCTCCTCGCCCGCCGATCTGGATATTATCTGGCGTATGGCGCTGTGCGGCGCCGGCTTTGGCCTGTTCCAGTCGCCGAACAACCATACCATTGTCTCTTCCGCCCCGAGCCATCGCAGCGGCGGCGCCAGCGGAATGCTGGGGACCGCGCGTCTGCTCGGTCAAAGTACCGGTGCGGCGCTGGTTGCCCTGCTGCTTAACCTGCAGGGCAATAGCGGTACCCACAGCGCACTGTTGCTGGCTGGCGGACTGGCAGTGATTGCCGCGACCGTCAGCGGGCTTCGCGTGACTCAGCCCCGACCGGGACAATAGCCACTCTCGTCAGGCTTCAGGCATAAAAAAATCCGCGGCCCGAAGGCCGCGGATTTTTTATCTACTCTGGAACAACGTTATTTCAGGTATTCGCCGCTGCGCAGCGCTTCAATACGCTTATCCAGGGGCGGGTGAGTCATGAACAGTTCACTCATTGACTTCGCCTTACCGTTAATGCAGAACGCCATCATACTGCTCGCTTCCTGCGGTTCGTAGCTGGTTTTCAGCCGCTGCAGAGCGGCAATCATTTTCTCACGGCCAACCAGTCTGGCAGAACCGGCATCGGCGTGGAATTCACGGTAGCGCGAGAACCACATGGTAATAATGCTGGCCAGAATACCGAACACCAGTTCCAGCACGGTCGCTACGGCAAAGTAAATCAGCGGGTTACCGTTGCTGCTTTCACTGTCATCCCGGTTTCCACCCAGGAAGCCGGCGGCAATCTGGGCGATAACACGCGAGATAAAAATAACGAAGGTGTTCACTACTCCCTGAATCAGCGTCATCGTGACCATGTCACCGTTGGCGATGTGGCTGATTTCGTGGGCGATGACCGCCTCAGCTTCGTCACGGCTCATGTTTTGCAGCAGCCCGGTGCTCACGGCTACCAGAGAAGCATCGCGGCGTGCGCCGGTGGCAAACGCGTTGATATCCGGCGCGTGGTAAATAGCAACCTGTGGCATGCCGATACCCGCCTGCTGCGCCTGCTGCGCGACGGTGTTCATCAGCCAGCGTTCTGTCTCATTGCGCGGCTGCTCAATGACTTCCCCACCTACGGATTTGAGTGCCATCCATTTCGACATCATCAGTGAAACGATCGAACCACCAAAACCAAAAAGCAGCGCCATGATCAGTAACCCGGTCATGCTGCTTGACTGAATTCCCGTCAGGCTTAATACCAGCCCGAATACCACCATCACTGCCAGGTTGGTCAACAGGAAAAGCGCGATTCGCATCATAATTTTCTTTTAACCTCGATTTAACAAAACGCACTATGCGATTCCCCATATCGTATGGGTAGAACGCTAATTTTCAACGATCAGACCCGGCTAAGTCACGAGAAAAACACAACTTTACATTTTGTCACATCGAACTGACATCCACAGAAATTGTTGACGTTTTGTAGGTATCAGAGAGGCGGCTCAGGAGGATGACGGAAAGAAAAACGGGCACAATCATTGTGCCCGTTGGGTGCTTATTTACTGACCTGCGGTTCTACCGCGGGCATCTCTTTCTCAAGGTGCGCAAGGTCTACCGCAATATGGACCGTCTCATCAAGATACGGATCCGGTTCCTGGTAGTCTTTCGGCAGATCGTCCAGTTTCTTCAGCGGCGGCTTACCTTCGCGCTTCAGACGGTCGTTAATCCGTGCCAGGCGAGTCGCGTCGTCTTCTTCGTTCTCTTTCTCACGCTGAGCGTAGTTGAGAGAAACAATATAACGCTTATCTTTCATTGCGTTATAGCGAGCGATGTCCTTCATAATGTACTGGAACTCGGGATCTTTGGCGATCCGCTCATTATGCAACTTCAGCAACTGCGGATCGAACGGCTTCAAATCACCGGATTTCACGTAGGTCGCCGCATTGACGCTATCCCACGGCAGCGCGTTGTCTTCATACTGCTCACCGGTTTCGCGATCTTCGCTACCGGTCGGCATCATGATATCCGGCGTTACGCCTTTACGTTGGGTACTGCCGCCGTTGATACGGTAGAACTTCTGAATGGTGTACTGCACGGAGCCCAGCGCCGGCCAGTCAGGGCGCAGCATCTGATCGTAAATCCGGTTCAGCGAGCGATACTGCTGAACGGTGCCTTTACCAAAGGTCGGCTCACCAACAATTAACCCGCGACCGTAGTCCTGCATGGCGGCAGCGAAGATTTCTGAAGCCGAAGCGCTGAAACGATCGACCAACACCACCAGCGGGCCTTTATAGTACACCACGCCATCGGTATCGCTGTCTTCACGCACTTTGCCATTGTTGTCACGGACCTGAACCACCGGGCCGGACGGGATAAACAGGCCAGAAAGCGAAACGGCTTCGGTCAGCGCCCCACCGCCATTGCTGCGCAGATCGATAACAATGCTGCTGACGTTTTGTTTCTCCAGCTTTTGGAGCTGCACCTTGACGTCATCGGTCAGACCAACGTAGAAGCCTGGGATATCCAACACACCGACTTTCTCTTTGCCGACAGTTTTCACCGACATCTTCACCGCGCGGTCTTCAAGACGAATGCGTTCTCGGGTCAGCGTGACGATTCGGGTTTTGGCGCCCTTACCGGCAGGCAGAACTTCGAGACGCACCTTGCTGCCCTTCGGCCCTTTAATCAGCGCGACGACGTCATCCAGACGCCAGCCGATGACGTCAACCATGCCTTTACCCGACTGGCCGACGCCGACAATACGATCGCCGACGGCGATCGATTTGCTCTTCGCCGCCGGACCACCGGCTACCAGCGAATTGATGACCGTATAGTCGTCATCCATCTGCAGTACCGCGCCGATGCCCTCTAACGACAGGCTCATTTCCGTATTGAACTGTTCGGTATTGCGCGGGGACAGATAGTTGGTGTGGGGGTCAATCTCGCGAGCGAAAGCGGTCATCGCCAGCGAGAACACATCTTCGCTGTTTGACTGCGCCAGACGACGAATAGCGAATTTGTAGCGACGCGTTAAGGTATCGCGAATTTCTTTGTCATTTTTGCCAGCGAGCTTCAGGCTCAGCTGGTCAAACTTAACCTTGGCATCCCACAGCGCGTTGAGCTCGGCTTTGTCTTTCGGCCAGGGTGCTTTGCTGCGGTCAAGGTTGAAGTTGTCGTTGCCGGTAAAGTCCATCGGACGTTCCAGCACCTTCAATGCATACTCATAGCGCTCAAAACGACGCTTCTGCGCCAGGTTATACAGGTCGTAAAAAACGGCCAGCTTTCCCGTACGCAGCTCATCGCCGATTTGATTCTTCTTCACCGAGAACTGAGCAACATCACTGGCTAAAAGCACGTTGTGGCTGTAGTCCAGCAGATTCAGATAGCGGTCGAAAATTTTTGCCGAGAAAGCGTCGTCGAGATCAAATTGCCGATAGTGCGAACGGGTAAAGCGCGAGGTTACGCGCTCGCTCACCGTCGCGTGCTGCGGCTCTTCTTTCAGCACGGGGATTTGGTCGACTCGAGTGATATCGTCCACGGCGAACGCATGGCCTGCTATTGCTAGCAGACCCGCAAACGCGGTGAGCTTAAAGAATGTGTTCATGCCTGGCCCGGCCTCCGTTTCAGAACACCAGGTGTTCTGCGCGTACAATCATTGACATACCAGAAGTCAGCTGTACACGAACGCCATCTTTGGTGATTTCCAGTACGGTGGCGTCCATAGCATTGTTACCCGCTTTTACCTTCAGCGCCTGGCCAACGCTTAACGCGGTCAGATCTGATACAGGGGTATGACGCTCTTCACGCGGTGCTGCTTTCGCCACGGCTGGACGCGGCTTACGCTGTTCGGTGCCTTCTTTGCGACGAACCTGAGGACGTGGCTTACGCTCACGACGAGCGCCGTCTTCCTGTTGACCCGCAGCAGCGGCGGCTTCGCGTTTTTTAGCCTGCTGGTTTGCGCGCTGCGCCTGAACGCGAGCTTTTGCTTCTTCGAGCTGCTGACGAGCGTGAGCAACATGTTGCTCTTCCAGTTCGCCGCACGGGTTGCCGTCAAGGTCAACGCGGACTGCGCCTGGCTTAACACCGTACAGATAGCGCCAGCTCGAAGTATAAAGACGTAAAGCGGCACGAAGTTGGGTTTTGCTGAGATTCATCTCCCCCCCAACACGCTCCACGAGATCCTGAAAAATACCGACTTTCAGGGGGCGAGCTTCACCTTCAGCGCTGAAGCACTGAGGGAAACGTTCGGCCAGAAACGCGATAACTTCTTTACTGCTATTCAACTTAGGTTGATTTTCCATGAAATTTCCTGATTACAACGGACGTAGCCAACAAGCCGCAGGCATGAACAGGCGTCATTATAATGACGCCATCGCTAAATGCTACGTTATCCGTTGATTATCCTGCGACGTGGGCGAATATTTTTTGATAGTCAGTCGCAGAAATGAGTTTTTCCAGATGTACAACCAGTTCAGCCAGCCCCTGTTCATCCTCAGCAGTGAAGCGGGAAAAGGCCGTGCTGTCGATATCCAGAACGCCAATAATCTGATTGTTCACCCGCAGCGGAAAGACGATTTCCGAATTGCTGGCGGCATCACATGCGATATGTCCATCGAAGGCATGAACATCTTCAATCCGCTGAACGCGATTTTGCGCAACGGCCGCGCCGCAAACGCCCCGCCCAACCGGAATCCGTACGCAGGCCAGCTTGCCCTGGAATGGTCCTAAAACCAGCGTTTCCCCTTCGAGCAAATAGAAGCCCGCCCAGTTAACCTCGGTCAGGCGCTCAAACAACAGTGCGCTGGTATTAGAGATCATCGCCAGAAAACTGGTTTCACCTGCCATTAAAGCCTGAAAATCACGGTTCAAATCCGCGTAAAAATCTGTTTTGTTCATTATCTGGTCACTTAGTTGTCTTGCTGCGAAACACGCATTGCCTAATAAAATAAGCATTAAATGCGTTCAGGCTCAAGATGAATTCATTCCTGGGTTAATATAGTGAGATACATTGATACCTGTACGTAATAAATGCCACTAAAAACACAACCGATAATACCGGCAAAAAAGATGGTTGTGCATGCGGTCAGCAGTCCGCTGCCCCAGGCACATTATCACCGCTGTCCGCAGTGTGACGTTCTTTTTCGTTTGCCGGTGCTGAAGCGTCATCAAAGCGCCTGGTGCCCCCGCTGCAATGCAAAAGTGCGTGATGGCCGCGACTGGTCTCTGTCGCGGCTGGGGAGTATGGCTATTACCATGATGCTCCTGATGCCCTTTGCCTGGAGCGAACCGTTGTTGCGCCTGCATCTGCTCGGCGTACGTATCGATGCAAACGTGATCCAGGGGATCTGGCAAATGACCGGTCAGGGCGATCCGCTCACTGCCGCGATGGTGCTGTTTTGTGCGATTGGCGCGC
Source organism: Raoultella sp. (assembly GCF_039594335.1). Classification (NCBI taxonomy): domain Bacteria; kingdom Pseudomonadati; phylum Pseudomonadota; class Gammaproteobacteria; order Enterobacterales; family Enterobacteriaceae; genus Klebsiella; species Raoultella sp. Next base: position 28,470 of record NZ_JBCNNS010000019.1, on the reverse strand, counting down.
CGGCGCTGTTGGTCATCTCTATCGCCTATCTCTGGCTGGGGAACGTTCTGGGCATGAATTTACGCCCGGTGCTGCTGATGCTGGAAAAACTCAAAGAGTGGGTGATGCTGGATATCTATCTGGTAGGTATCGGCGTGGCCTCCATCAAAGTGCAGGATTACGCTTTCCTGCAACCGGGCGTCGGGCTTGTGGCCTTTATCTCGCTCACCCTGCTCAGCATTCTGACGCTCATCCATATGAACGTCGAAGAGTTGTGGGAGCGATTTTATCCCCAGCGCCCCGCGTTTCGGGCCGACCCGGCGCTGCAGGTTTGCCTCGGCTGTCATTACACCGGCTTTCGCGATGCCCGCGGACGCTGCCAACGCTGCCATACGCCGCTCCACCATCGTCGGCCGCAAAGCCTGCAGCGAAGTTGGGCCGGGCTGATTGCTTCGGTGGTATTCCTGCTGCCCGCGAACCTGCTACCGATCTCCATTATTTACGTCAACGGCGCGCGTCAGGATGATACGATTCTGTCGGGGATTATGTCGTTGGCCAATAGCAATGTGGCGATTGCCGGCGTCGTGTTTATCGCCAGTATTCTGGTGCCATTTACTAAAGTTATTGTGTTGTTTACGCTGTTAGTGAGCATACAATTCAAGTGCGAACAGGGGTTGCGTACCCGCATCATCCTGCTGCGGCTGATTACCTGGATCGGCCGTTGGTCCATGTTGGATCTTTTTGTTATCTCATTAACCATGTCACTGATTAATCGCGACCAACTCCTCGCTTTCACGATGGGGCCTGCTGCGGTATATTTCGGCGCCGCGGTAATATTAACTATCCTTACTGTTGAATGGCTGGACAGCCGCTTACTTTGGGACGCACATGAGTCAGGAAACGCCCGCTTCACCGACTGAGGCCAGAATTAAAACCAAACGTCGCATCTCGCCATTCTGGCTGCTGCCGGTAATCGCTCTGTTGATCGCCTGCTGGCTGATCTGGACCAGCTATAACGATCGCGGCACGACCATCACCATCGACTTCCAGTCGGCCAACGGAATTGTCCCGGGGCGCACGCCTATCCGCTATCAAGGGGTCGAGGTAGGCACCGTCGAGACTATCTCGCTGAGCAAAGACCTGAGCAAAATTGAAGTCTCTGCCAGCGTGAAAGGCGATATGAAAGACGCTCTGCGCAATGATACCCAGTTCTGGCTGGTGACTCCGAAAGCCTCGCTGGCCGGGGTATCCGGACTCGATGCGCTGGTTGGTGGTAACTATATCGGTATGATGCCGGGCAAAGGCGAGCCGCAGGATCATTTCGTCGCCCTCGATACCCAGCCGAAATACCATATTAATAACGGCGAACTGATGATTCATCTGCAGGCGCCGGATCTCGGTTCGCTCACCACCGGATCGCAGGTCTACTTCCGCAAAATTCCGGTGGGCCGGGTTTACGATTTTGCGCTCAATGAGAACAATCAGGGCGTCACTATTGATGTGCTGATCGAACGCCGCTTTACGAATCTGGTGAAAAAAGGCAGCCGTTTCTGGAATGTGTCAGGCGTTAAGGCCGATGTCAGCCTCAGCGGTGCGAAGGTCCAGCTGGAAAGCCTGTCCGCGCTGGTTAATGGCGCCATTGCGTTTGACTCTCCTGCCGATTCTCAGGCCGCGCAACAAAACGCGGAATTTAGTCTGTATGAAGATTTGGCTCATAGCCAGCGTGGGGTTCTGATCACCCTGGAACTGCCTGACGGCGAAGGACTGAAAGCCGGCTCCACCCCGCTCATGTATCAGGGACTGGAAGTCGGACAGTTGACCAAACTTAACCTCACCCCCGGCAGTAAAGTGACCGGGGAGATGACGGTTGACCCAAGCGTTGTCACCCTGCTCAGAGAGAAGACGCTTATCCAGATGAAAAAGCCAAAAATCTCACTGGATAACCCCAGCCTCAGCGCCCTACTGACCGGTAATACGTTCGAACTGGTGCCCGGAGAGGGGGAGACACGGAATCACTTTGTGGTGCTTCCGGCTGACAAATCCCTGCTTGATGAACCAGATGTGGCGACGCTCACGCTCACGGCAGCGGAGAGCTATGGTATTGATGCCGGGCAGCCGCTGGCACTGCACGGCGTGAAAGTGGGCCAGGTTCTGGAGCGCAAGCTGACGGCTAAAGGCGTCACGTTCCAGGTGGCCATTAGCCCTGAGTATCGCGACCTGGTGCGCGGCGACAGCAAATTTGTCGTTAACAGCCGCCTTGACGTAAAAGTGGGTTTTGATGGCATCAAAGTGCTGGGCGCCAGCGCCAGCGAGTGGGTCGAAGGCGGTATTCGCATCATTCCTGGCGAGAAAGGGGCAATGCAGGCCAGCTATCCGCTGTATGCCAATATGGAAAAGGCGGAAGAAAACAGCCTTAGCGAAGTCCCCACCACCACCCTGAGCCTGACGGCAGAAACTCTGCCGGATGTTCAGGAAGGCTCGGTGGTGCTGTATCGTAAGTTTGCCGTCGGCGAGATCATTTCGGTTAAACCCCGCCGCAATGCATTTGATATCGATCTGCATATTAAGCCGGAATATCGCTATCTGTTGACCAACAATAGCGTCTTCTGGGCCGAGGGGGGCGCCAAAGTCCAGCTCGATGGCAATGGTCTGACGGTGCAGGCATCACCGCTGTCACGGGCCTTGAAAGGCGCGATTAGCTTTGACGATCTCAGCGGCAGCAGCGCTGGCGCGCGAATTGGCAACAAACGCATTCTCTATGCGTCTGAAACCGCCGCGCGGGCGGTAGGTGGCCAGATTACGCTGCATGCCTTTGATGCCGGGAAAATTTCTGCAGGGATGCCGATTCGCTATCTGGGCATTAATATCGGCCAGATCCAGTCGCTGAATTTGATTACCGCGAAAAACGAAGTGCAGGCAAAAGCCGTGCTCTACCCGGAGTACGTCGATACCTTCGCCCGCAACGGGACCCGCTTCTCGGTAATCACCCCGCAGATTTCTGCGGCGGGCGTCGAACACCTCGATACCATTTTCCAGCCCTATATCAATGTTGAACCTGGCCGCGGCACGCCGCGCCGTGATTTCGAAATTCAGGAAACGACCATTAGCGACTCCCGCTACATTGACGGCCTGAGCATCGTGGTTGAAGTGCCGGAAGCCGGTTCGCTGGATATTGGGACGCCGGTACTGTTCCGCGGACTGGAAGTCGGTACGGTCACTGGCCTGACGCTGGGCTCGATGTCGGATCGCGTGATGGTCAAATTGCGTATCAGCAAACGCTATCAGTATCTGGTGCGTAACAATTCGGTCTTCTGGCTCTCTTCCGGCTATAACCTCGACTTTGGCCTGATTGGTGGCGTCGTGAAAACCGGGACCTTTAACCAGTTCATTCGTGGCGGCATCTCCTTCGCCACCCCGCCGGGCACGCCGCTGGCGCCAAAGGCGCAGGATGGTAAACACTTCCTGCTGCTGGAAAGCGAACCAAAAGAGTGGCGTGAATGGGGCACAGCCCTGCCACAGTAAGCAAAACGCTCCGGTGTCCTCCGCCGGAGCGTTTATGATAAACTGCGCACCCTTTTTTCTTGTGGTGCGCACCAGTGGCTCAAAACGCAGTCTATTTTCCTGACCAATTCCTCGCTCAAATGCGTGACGCGATGCCAACGCATCTCTCTTTCGATGCGTTTATCGCTGCCTGTCAGCGCCCGTTACGCCGCAGCCTTCGCGTGAACACGCTGAAAATCTCCGTCGCCGACTTTCTGCAGCGTGTGGCGCCCTATGGCTGGCAACTGACGCCAATCCCCTGGTGCGAAGAGGGCTTTTGGATCGAACGCGATGACGAGGACGCCCTGCCGCTGGGCAGCACCGCCGAGCATCTGAGCGGCCTTTTTTATATCCAGGAAGCCAGCTCTATGCTGCCAGTTGCAGCGCTGTTTGCCGATGGCGACATGCCGCAGCGGGTCATGGATGTGGCCGCCGCACCGGGTTCCAAAACCACGCAGATCGCCGCACGCATGGGAAATGAGGGCGGGATCCTCGCCAATGAGTTTTCCGCCAGCCGGGTTAAAGTGCTGCATGCCAATATCAGCCGCTGCGGCATCAGCAACGTTGCCTTGACCCACTTCGATGGCCGGGTGTTTGGCGCCGCGCTACCGGAGTGCTTTGACGCCATCCTGCTGGATGCCCCCTGCTCCGGAGAGGGGGTGGTACGCAAAGACCCCGATGCGTTGAAAAACTGGTCGCCGGAGAGTAATCAGCAGATCGCCGGAACCCAGCGGGAACTCATCGACAGCGCATTTCACGCACTGCGTCCCGGCGGCACGCTGGTCTACTCAACCTGCACCTTGAACCGGGAAGAGAACCAGGATGTCGTGCAGTGGTTGCTGGCCCGCTATCCGCAGGCGGTCGAAGTGCTACCGCTCGGCACGTTGTTCCCGCTGGCTGCGGATGCCTTAACCCCAGAGGGGTTTCTCCACGTCTTTCCGCAGATTTTTGACTGCGAAGGCTTTTTCGTTGCCCGCCTCAAGAAAACCGCGGCGATCGCAGCATTACCGGCGCCGGGTTACAAAGTCGGAAAATTTCCTTTCTCACCGCTTAAAGGCCGTGAAGCCGCTGCGATTTCCGCCGCAGCCCTCGCCGTCGGGCTGCACTGGGATGACAGTCATACGCTCTGGCAGCGTGATAAAGAGATTTGGCTGTTCCCTAAAGCACTGGAACCATTAATTGGCCAGGTCCGTTTTTCGCGGATTGGCATTCGGCTGGCGGAAACCCATAGCAAAGGCTATCGCTGGCAGCACGAAGCGGTCATTGCGCTCGCCGCGTCGGATGCCCCTTTTGAACTGACGCAGAATGAAGCAGAAGAGTGGTATCGCGGCCGCGACATCTACCCTGAAACACCGCCGCAGCGGGATGAAGTCATCGTCACGTTCCTGGGGGCGACTCTGGGCCTGGCGAAAAAAGTTGGCTCCCGTTTGAAAAATAGCTACCCGCGAGAGCTGGTTCGCGACGGTAAACTTTTTGCCGGTAAGGCGTGAGCGAGTGCAAAAAAACCGCATTGTTTTACTGGCGGTTTGTCCCCCGTTGTCTACGCTGAAAAATGACGGCCTAACTGGTCGTACCACAAATCAGCAGACCAATGGGGTGAATTTATGAGTAAAACCAGTATTCGAATCGGTGCGTTTGAGATAGACGACGCCGAGTTGTACGGTGAACAGCAGGGAGAGCGAACGTTAAGCATTCCTTGCAAATCCGATCCGGACCTCTGCATGCAGTTGGATGGCTGGGATGCGGAAACCAGCGTCCCTGCCATTCTTGATGGTCAACATTCAGTCCTCTACCGTAAGCACTACGATCAACAAACCGATGCCTGGATCATGCGCGTTGCCTGATTCAAAAAGAACCCGTCGCCTGAGACGGGTTATTTATTCCCCCGTTTATGAGCTACCCTATACTGATAACAAACCCAAACATGAGGCCAGGATGTTCGCCTTAGTTTTGTTTATTTGTTACCTGGATGGTGGTTGCGAAGATATTGTCGTCGACGTTTACGATAACGAGCGACGGTGCCTTGTCGCGATGGACGATCAGCGGATACGTCAGGGCGGTTGTTTTCCGGTTGAGGATTTTATTGATGGCTTCTGGCAGCCTGCCAGCGAATACAGCGACTTTTGAGCCGTTTATTGCAGCTGTACCAGGGTCAGCGCACCACCGAATACCGCCCCCGTATCAACATAATGTTGATTGTCGCTATCATAACGTTGCTTCAACGGCGTGTGGCCAAACCAGAAGTGGTCCGCTCCGCCTATCGCACCATGCCGGCCAGCAAGATGGTCCATCAGGCGCTGCCGGCTCCAGAGCACCTGTTGTTCGTCGACCGGCTGCTGCCAACGATAGGTCGCCGCCGGGTAATCGGCGTGGGCCACAATATGACGCTGCGATCCGGCGCTAAGTTCCACGATCAGCGGCAGCTGGCGACAGCTCCTGAGATGTTCGTCAATGTGTCGCCGTTCGCTGCGCGTGCTCTCCTGATACCAGTGGCCTCCGTTCATGGCCCATAGCGTCTGCACCCCGCTCTCCTGCGCATCCAGCGCCATCTGTTCATGATTACCGCGCACCGCACAGAACCAGCGGCAGTCGAGAAGCGCGAGACATTTCGCGCTTTGCGGCCCGCGATCGATCAAATCGCCCACGGAAACGAGAAGATCCTGGTAAGGGTCGAATTTTATATGCCGCAACTGGCTCATCAATAAGGCAAAGCAGCCGTGCAGATCGCCAATCAGCCAGATATTGCGCCAGGCCGAACCATCGATGCGTTGATACATATTTTGTCCTCCTGATGCAATTATAGTTAATTCGCTCCCCGGCTCTCCCGAAGATCCCCACCTCAATCAAATATAAACGAAACAGAAATATAGTCCGCCAGGATATTAATCTCACCTCACTGAGCCCTTAAAATAAAGCTAAATAACAACGAGGTATTTTATCGTGACGGACAATAGCCTGCACTCCGCCTTCGCACAACAGCCACGCACCCATCTTATTGCCGATCTGGTGATGGGCAGACTTATTCCCGCTCCGATTTGGCAAAAGCGTAATTACCGGCTTAAATTTTTATTGCGTACGGCCTTATTTTATACGCCAACGCGCGCGATGCTGGATAATCTTTCCGGGCGTCCTGACTTTAATCAGTTACTTGCCGCACAGGTCACCCTGCCGGGTAAAGTTCACCGCCAGTATCTGAGACGTGGGTTAAACGCCAGCCAGCGCGCCCAGGCGATTATCAGCCACTATCAGTTCATCGACTCACTGTCAGGCGCGAAGCTGGCTGCCGCGATGACCGCCGCCAACGAGACGACCCTGCTGGAATTGCAGGGCAAAGATGAGGCCCGCTTCACTCTCTCGGCCTCCTCCGCAGGTAAAGCCGAGCGCGAAGGCGAAACCACATTGTGGCTGCACGACGGCAACCAGACGCTGCTGGCCAGCGCCACGTTCAGCGTCGTGCGCCAGCAGGAGCAATGGCAGCTGGTTATCGGCGGACTGCAGGGGCCGCGACGCGATGTGCCGCACGAAGTCATCAAACTCGCCACCCGCGCCTGCTATGGTCTGTTTCCTAAACGCCTGCTGCTCGAATTTATCTGGGCGCTGGCCGCAAGAAGTCACATTCAGGCCATTTATGGCGTAAGCGATAACGGTCACGTTTTCCGCGCGCTGCGCTATCGTCTCAGCAAGGGGCGCCATTTCCACGCCAGCTATGATGAGTTCTGGCAGTCTATTGATGGCGTAGCCGATGGCACCTGGCGCTGGCGCCTGCCGCTCCAGATGGCAAGAAAATCGCTGGACGACATCGCCAGTAAAAAGCGTGCGGAATATCGCCGCCGCTTCCAGCTGCTGGACGAACTGACCGCGCAGGTCGCGCAGCTGACTCCCCAACTCTGACGGACTAACACCTGTTCATATCAAACAAACGCCGTTTTTAAATCACGGCGTTTGCATCTTATCCTGTGGTTTCGTTACTATCATACCTTCATCGTTTTCCTTCTGGCAGCCATTGAAGTTATGAGTAAAAGTGAAATTGCCCTTCTGGCTATCGTGATAATAATTCTGGTCAGTGCGCTTTGGTTTATTTTTAGCGGTGAGATTTGGACCCTGGTCTCCATCCTTGAATCTCTGCTATATCCGTCATTCGTTACACCTGAATAATGCTTTTCTTTATTACTCCGCCTTCTTCAGAACCGCCTTTCATTTGCTGTCAACGAGCAGTCAAATAGTTCGCAATAAAATCATATGCCGGCGTATCTTCAGTACATGAAGATCCCGCTCCGATAATGACCTTGTTTGCGAAAGCGCAGCGCGCCATCGCTCTTCCGCAGACCCGCCATCGTGCTCAGATTTTCTGTAAAGAGAATGTGAAGGCGTTTTTTGTTGTGGTATAAGGTGAAAAGGCCGTAACGCGAAACGAAGGATGATGTGCGGTCTTGTTATGCAACAAGTTGATAAGCTTCAGATAAAAAGAGACCGAACACGATTCCTGTATTCGGTCCAGGGAAATGGCTCTTGGGAGAGAGCCGTGCGCTAAAAGTTGGCATTAATGCAGGCTAAGTCGCCTTGCCTTATAAGAATAGTTTACCGCGTCAGGTTTTCCAGTCCGCAACAAAAGTGGTCGAATAATTCCTGTCTAAATGGCCAACGCCAACAAAAAACCGCCGCTTCCTGAGAGGAATGCCGGCGGTTTTTTTATATGTTAATACAGTAAGATACGCTCGGGTATCAGCAAAGCTTCTGCGCGCGCTCAATAAATGGCGCGAGGCTCATTTTTTGTCCCGGATGTTGCGGATCGTCAACCTGGATCACAGAAATCGGCTGAGCGCTGGTTTTACCCGCTTTCACCTGCTGCTCAGCAACGTCATTCAACGGATACTGCACCAGCGTGCTGGGGTTAATGACATACAGCGCATTCCCCGGGCGGCAGGTCAACATCACCTCCTCGCGATTGAACGCCCAATTATCTTTTCCCACTTCGAAGCGGCTAACAGTGATAATCTGCGGTGCTGCCAGCGCAACGCCAGAGCTTGCCAGTAACAACATAGTTAAAAGAGTTTTTTTCATGATTTAGCCAGTTAATTCAGTAAGGTTCCCAGGTTGCAAACAGGCTGACAGCCAGCAGCGCCAATATTCCGAGTGCCATTTCAACCTGTGTGGTGCGCAAAATAAGCTGCTCCGCTCGCGTTCCGTTCACCGACATACGTGGCACCAGAACATACCTGTTCACCAGCGCAATTGCTACCATCCCTGCGGCCAGGGCACATTTGATCAATAACATCTCTCCCCAGAGTGAATCACGGAATAATCCGCCCTGGATCAGCAACGCATTCACCACACCGCTGGCAATCGCACCCGCGACCGCCAGATGCCCGTAGCGAGAAAAGCGCATCATGGCGCCGATAGCGGCTTGACGCCAGCGCCCGAGCGCCAGGCGCAGGCAGTAGATGAACGGCAGCAACCCGCCGAACCAACCGGCGACGCAGAGCAGATGCACAGCGTGGTTAGTCCGCTGCACCACACCCCGCACACCCTCGCTCATTGCCGCATGGCCCACGCCCGCCATCAGCAAGATCTGCGCACACAGCAGCACCAACAGCAAACGCGCCGGATGACGCGGTTTAAGCCACGCGATCGCCAGCGCAATCCACGCCAGAACAATCTGCCAGACCCAGACGCTGCCAAAGCGGGTACCAGCAACGGCTTGCCAGATCGCAGGTTGCCAGAGGTCCCCCCAACCGTTCCCCATCAGGCCGCCTTGTACCATCAGCATCAGCAGCGCAGAAACCGCGCTGAGCAGCAAAAGATGCCGCAGTAGCGGGAAGAAGCGCTGCATCAGCAAACGCCGCAACGTCAACGGCGCCCACCACGCGCCATACAGCACGCAGCCAAACGCCATCATCAGCGAGAGAAAGTGGATGAAGCGCAGACCGATATAGATTCCCGCGAGCATGAGTTATTTCACGGTAAAGTGGTATTGCCCTTTGGTTTTATGGCCATCAACGGAGACCACGTGCCAGTCAACGGTATACTCCCCCGCAGACAGCGGCTGCGTCAGCGGAACAATCAGTTGGGCTTTATCGCTGTCGCTGCGCGCAAGCTTTCCGGTCGCAACGGCGTTCTGCTGCGGGCCGGTCACGGTCACTGCGCTAAAGGCCGTTTCGATACCTTCAGAAAATCTCAGGGTCAGTGATGCAGGAGAAGCGGCGACCGTGGAATCTGCGGCAGGCGTTTGCTGTTGAAGATGCGCATGAGCAAAGGCTGCGGCGCTGGCCAGGAAACCGGCGAAAAAAGCAGAGGCACGCAGCGCGCGCCCGGCGATGGTACGCATAATCGTCATTCCTTTTCGTTATGTATGTAGCACAGAGAATAACCCTGTATAATAGCGTAGTCGAGCGCTGCGTCCCGGTCTGACGTCGCGCCCGCGCGTTTTTCGGCATCATGAAGGAGAAACTAAATGGAAAAGAATCTGGCCAAAATTTCGCAGGACGAGATGGATAAAGTGAACGTCGACCTTGCCGCGGCCGGTGTCGCCTTTAAAGAGCGTTACAACATGCCTGTTGTCGCCGATTTAGTTGAGCGGGAGCAACCGTCACACCTGCGTGACTGGTTCCGTGAACGCCTGATCGCCCATCGTCTGGCGTCTGTTTCGCTGTCGCGCCTGCCTTATGAACCCAAAGCGAAATAATTCCCGTCTCCTACGGACGTCCCGGTTGGCAAGCGCAGCGCATTCCATTACGCTGGTTTCTTTGGGCCGGAGTGAGCCATGCTACGCGTAATCGATACGGAAACTTGCGGACTGCAGGGAGGCATTGTTGAAATTGCCTCTGTTGATATTGTCGATGGTCAGATAACCAATCCGATGAGTCATCTGGTTCGTCCCGACCGACCTATCAGCCCTCAGGCCATGGCGATTCACCGTATCACCGAAGAGATGGTCGCCGACAAACCGTGGATTGAAGAAATTCTGCCGCATTACATCGGCAGCCGGTGGTATGTCGCCCACAACGCCAGCTTCGACCGCCGGGTGTTACCGGAAATGCACGGAGAGTGGATCTGCACCATGAAGCTGGCCCGTCGCCTGTGGCCAGGCATTAAATACAGCAATATGGGACTGTATAAATCACGTAAACTGAGCGTCGCAACGCCCGCGGGGCTGCATCACCACCGCGCGCTGTACGACTGCTATATCACCGCCGCGCTGCTTCTCGATATTATGAATGTTTCCGGCTGGCAACCTAAGGAGATGGCGACCATTACCGGTCGTCCGTCGCTGTTGACCACCTTTACCTTCGGTAAATATCGCGGCAGGGCGGTGGCCGAAATAGCAGAAAACGACCCGGGCTATTTACGCTGGCTGTTCAATAACCTGGATCGGATGAGCCCCGAGCTGCGCTTGACGCTCAAGCACTATCTCGGGGAGTAGCGACGCTAAACGTCCGCCTGGCCGGGTAATGTCCCCTGCGCCAGGCCAATCAGAAAGGCGAACTCCAGCGCCACCCCTTCATAGCTTTTAAAGCGCCCCGACTTCCCTCCGTGCCCTGAATCCATATCGGTGCAAAGCAGTAGCAGGTTATCGTCCGTTTTCAGTTCGCGCAGCTTCGCCACCCATTTTGCCGGTTCCCAATATTGCACCTGGGAATCGTGCAGGCCAGTGGTAACCAGCAGATGGGGATAGGCCTGCGCCGTGACGCCATCGTAAGGGCTGTAGCTCTTCATGTAGCGATAGTACTCTTCGTCCTGTGGATTTCCCCACTCTTCAAACTCCCCGGTCGTCAGCGGAATAGACTCGTCCAGCATCGTGGTGAGGACATCCACAAACGGAACCTGAGCCACCACGCCGTGAAACAGCTCTGGCCGCTCATTGATGGCGACGCCCATTAACATACCGCCCGCGCTGCCGCCCATGCCATAGCACAGGCGAGGGTTGCCATACCCCTGCGCCAGCAGCGCATCGCAGACATCGAGATAATCGTTAAAGGTATTTTTCTTACACAGGAACTTGCCGTCTTCGTACCACTGCTGCCCTAATTCACCGCCACCGCGAACGTGGGCAATCGCAAACACAAAACCACGATCGAGCAGGCTCAACCGGCTGGCGCTGAAATCAGCATCTTCACTGGCGCCGTACGACCCGTAGGCATAGACCAGCAGTGGGCTGATGCCCTTGCGGAAATGCTCACGCTGATAGACCAACGAAACAGGGACCGCCACGCCATCACGGGCCTCAATCCACAGATGTTCGCTGCGATAATGACTGGCATCAAACCCTTTCACTTCCTGCTGTTTCAGTACCCGCCGCTCACCGGTATCCATATCCAGCTCAAAGAGCGTATCCGGCGTGGTCATGGATGAGTATCCGTAGCGCAAGCGCGAAGTTTCCGGTTCCGGATTATAGGCAAGCCAGGTCACGTAGGCCGGATCATCAAAGGCGATCCCAACCGCTTCCCGGGTCTTGCGGTTAATCTGGCGCAGGCTGGTTAACCCGCGCTGGCGCTCCTCGACCACCAACCAGTCGGTAAACAGGGCGAATCCCTCGAGCATCACATCCTGGCGCGGCGCGATCAGCGTCTCCCACAGCTGCTCGTCGCGCTCATGGGTACGATAGAGACCGAAGTTTTTCCCCTCGCGGTTGGAACGAAGATAAAAGGCATGCTGGTAGTGATCGAGACTGTACTCATGATCTTTACGTCGCGGCAGGAAACATACCGGTTCCGCATCCGGCATCTCGGTATTCAGTAACCGCACTTCACTGGTTGTCGCGCTGGCAAGATAGATCACGGCGAATTGCCGGGAGGTGGTCGTATGGAGGCTGACGTAGAAGGTTTCATCCTTCTCCTCATAGACCAGCACATCGGAAAACGGCGACGTGCCCACGGTATGCCGCCAGACCTGATAAGGCAGTAGCGTCGTCGGATGCTTACGGACATACCACAACGTTTGCGAATCATTGCTCCAGGCAAATTCCGGCGAAACGTTTTCCAGTACTTCAGGATACCATTCGCCATTTTGCAGATTGCACAAGCGCAGGCCATACTGCCTTCGGGAGAGATAATCCTCTGCCAGCGCCATAATCGTGTTATCCGGCGAAATGCCCAGTCCACCGAGAGTATAGAATTCGCTCTGCGCCGCGCGCTGGTTGCTATCGAGCAGCACGTCCCATTCATCCCACGCCTCTTTCAGCACCGACTGACGCTGATAGATAGCGTATTCACAGCCCGGCTCATATACCTGACGATAGCGGTAGCCATTTTTGCTGTAGGGTGCGGAGACTTCGCGCGGCGGGATACGGTCAATAATCTCTTTTAGTACCCGCTCCTGCAGGTTACGTTGAGTGGACATGACCTGCTGTCCGTACGCATTTTCTTCACGAAGATAATCAAGCACTTCAGGCCGCGAACGCTCGTCGTCGCGCAGCCAGAAGTAATTATCGATACGGGTATCGCCATGAAGGATCATGGCGTGAGGGATTCGTTTTGCTTTTGGTGGCATCTTTTGGTCTTCTGCATCCTGTATTTCATACACAAAATCATTCAAGAAGCGGCTTGAAGGATGGCGTGTATATAAGGGTGGCAAAAGTGGCCCACGTTGCAAGCAAAACCTGCTGATTTAGGTAGAAAGCGCCTGTTTTTGTGCCTGGATATCCTGTTCGATGTCGGCGCGCACTTCCGGCGGGAGGCCTAAAGCCTCACCAAGGGCGTTGAGATAGCTCCGCTCCATAAAATGGTCGATATCGATCGCCGCACAGCTGATGTAATAGATTTCCAGCGCCTCTTGCTCGTTGTCGATGCTCTGCGCCAGGCGCTGCGGGTCAAGCGGCTGCGCCAGGGCACGATCGATCAATACGCGCCCCTGTACGGCAATATCAGCGGCGCGTAGCTGCTCTTCGATATGTGCCCGTTCGCTGTCATCGATGTGCCCATCGCTTTTAGCGGCAAACACCAGCGCCAGAATGAGCCGTTCACTGCGCGCATCAAGCCCGGAGGCTGGCGAGGTTGACGCCCTGTCGGGTTGCGCAGGGGAAAAGACAGATTGTGCCGGGGAATTTTCCCGCATTTTCTGCTGATACTTATTCCACAGTACGCTTCCCGCCAGCGCACCGCCGCCAACCAGCAGTGCGCTGGTGCCATATTTGGCCAGTAGCTTGCGCGATAACTTACTGGCCACCAGCAACCCTGCCAGGCCGCCCAGCGCGCCGGGCAGGAGAAAGCTTTTACCATCCTGCCGCTCGCCTGATGAGGAAGATGGTCCCTGTTGGCCCAGCAGGGACTGGAGTTGATTAAGCCAGTTAGCCATGATTTCCCTCGTTACTGATTACGCGATGTCATCAGCCTAAACGACGAGATGTCAGGAAATGTTATGTGCAGCTAAAGATGCGCAAATTCGGCCGGACTCAGGCGGCCTTCGGCTTGCGCGATTTTGCGAGCACGGTTGCCGCGGGCGGCTCGCTCGCCCCCTCCGCCAGAGCCTCTGAGGTTTCAGCCGCGGAGCTCTCATCCAGGGAAACCTGGCCGCTCGTATCTTCTTCCGCTTCCGCTTCCGCTTCCGCTTCCGCTTCCGCTTCCGCTTCCGCTTCCGCTTCCGCTTCCGGGAGTTTTCCTGACCTCAGAATGTGGTGCAATGTCTCTTTGCGTTCCGCCAGCCACATTGCCATTTCATCGCGCTGGGTTTCATCTAATGTCAGCGGGCACTCTACCAGCCAGTCGTTGAGGACCTCGGCAAGATCGAGCATTTTGTCGTAAGCATCGGCCTCTTTTTTGCTGGTAAACGACATCTTTTCCTCACCTTCGCGGATCACCACATATTTAATTTCAACCGCCATTGTGCAGCCCCTTTATACTGTATTTTTATACAGTATAGCAAATTTTCACCCGGGACTCAACCAACAGTCATAAAGACAGACGCAAACGTTTTCGTTTATAATGCGACGCATGTTTTTTTACTGTGGAAAAGAGTCATGACGTTATTAGGCACAGCGCTGCGTCCGGCAGCGACGCGAGTGATGTTGTTAGGTTCCGGCGAACTGGGTAAAGAAGTCGCTATTGAGTGCCAGCGGCTGGGTATTGAAACCATCGCGGTCGACCGCTACCCCGATGCGCCAGCAATGCAGGTAGCGCACCGTTCGCACGTCATCAACATGCTGCACGGTGAAACGCTGCGCGCACTGATTGCGCAAGAAAAACCCGACTTTATCGTGCCGGAAATTGAAGCTATTGCCACGGATATGCTGGTGGAGCTGGAGCGGGCCGGGCAGAAAGTCGTCCCTACCGCCCGCGCGGCGAAACTGACCATGAATCGCGAAGGGATTCGCCGTCTGGCCGCGGAGGAGTTGCTGCTCCCCACCTCGGCGTACCGGTTTGCCGACAGCGAAGCGACCTTCCGCGAGGCCGTCGCGGAGATTGGGCTTCCGTGCATTGTGAAGCCGGTCATGAGCTCTTCTGGTAAAGGCCAGAGCTTTATTCGTCACTCTGACCAGTCGGCTGAGGCCTGGCGCTACGCGCAACAAGGCGGTCGTGCTGGCGCCGGTCGGGTTATCGTTGAGGGGGTGGTGAATTTCGACTTTGAAATTACCCTGCTTACCGTCAGTGCGGTCGACGGCGTCCATTTCTGTGCGCCGGTCGGCCATCGTCAGGAGGATGGTGATTACCGCGAATCCTGGCAGCCGCAGCAGATGAGCGAGCAGGCGTTGGCCCGTGCACAGGAGATTGCCAGCAAAGTCGTGCTGGCGCTCGGCGGCTACGGTCTGTTTGGTGTGGAGCTGTTCGTCTGCGGCGATGACGTGATTTTCAGTGAAGTCTCCCCTCGCCCACACGACACCGGGATGGTGACGCTGATTTCCCAGGATCTCTCAGAATTTGCCCTGCACGTTCGCGCTTTTCTCGGTCTGCCGGTTGGCGCGATCCGCCAGTATGGTCCGGCAGCCTCCGCGGTCATTCTGCCGCAGCTCACCAGCCAGAACGTCACCTTTAGCAATCTTCAGGGCGCGGTAGGGGCGGGACTGCAGCTACGCCTGTTCGGTAAACCGGATATTGACGGTTCTCGTCGACTGGGCGTCACACTGGCCGTCGCCGATAGCGTCGAGGAGGCGGTGGCGCGCGCGAAAGCCGCTGCGTCAGCCGTGCTGGTTCAGGGATAAAAAACCCGGTTGCGTCAACGCGACCGGGTCTGGATTTTGCCATTGTTCAGGGCGTGAAAATTACTTCGCGCCTTCAACCGCTTCGCGAGCGATGTTGGTGATACGGTCGTAATCGCCTGCTTCCAGTGCATCCGCCGGAACCAGCCAGGAGCCGCCGATGCACAGCACGCTGTTCAGTGCCAGGTAGTCGCGGTAGTTTGCCGGAGAGATCCCGCCAGTCGGGCAGAAACGGATATGCGCGAACGGACCGCCAATCGCCTGCAGCGCTTTCACGCCACCGTTTGCTTCTGCCGGGAAGAATTTAAACTCTTTCAGGCCATACTGCATGCCCAGCATCAGTTCAGAGACGGTGCTGATACCCGGGATCAGCGGGATGGTCCCTTCTTCAGTCGCGGCTTTCAGCAGGGACTCGGTCAGACCTGGGCTAATAGCAAACTGCGCGCCAGCCTCGGTGACCGCTTTCAGTTGCTCTACGTTTGTGACGGTACCTGCACCGACAATCGCCTCCGGCACTTCTTTCGCAATCACGCGGATCGCATCAATTGCACATTCGGTACGCAGCGTGACCTCCAGTACACGCACGCCGCCAGCAACCAACGCTTTGGCCATCGGCACAGCGTGTTCCAGCTTTTTCACCACGATCACCGGGACAACCGGGCCGTTGGTGAGGATTGCTTCTGCAGTTGTTTTCCAGTTTTTCATCAGAGTTTCTCTCTCGCCAGATCTACAAATTGTATCGTCTTAAAAAGTGATGCAGGTTGCGCCCTGTTCTGCTCCGGAGAGTTTTTCACGCAGCGCTGCAAACATTTCCCTGCCGCTCCCGACACGCGAACCGCTGAGGTCAGGAACATGCGGCTGGCGTGCGGCCAGTTCAGCGTCATCCACCAGCAGCGTCAGGTCGCCCGTCTGCCCGTTAACGCGGATGATATCGCCATCACGTACTTTTGCCAGCAGGCCGCCATCGTACGCTTCAGGCGTAACGTGGATTGCTGACGGGACCTTGCCTGATGCGCCGGAGAGTCGACCATCGGTAACCAGCGCAATTTTGAAACGGCGGTCCAATAATACACCAAGTGGCGGCATAAGTTTATGTAATTCTGGCATGCCGTTCGCTTTTGGCCCCTGATGGCGAACAACCACCACGCAATCCTTATCCAGCAGTCCGGCTTCGAAAGCAGGCAAAACGTCGTGCTGGCTTTCAAACACCACCGCCGGCGCCTCAATAATTTGGTTCTCAACCGGTACGGCCGAGGTTTTCATCACTGCGCGCCCCAGGTTACCGCTCAGCACTCTCGTCCCGCCATGGCGAGAGAATGGCTTGTTGAAAGTCGCAATGACCTGATCGTCTAATGGCGCCGTCGCCCCTTCGCGCCAGTCCAGCTCGCCGTTATTCAGCCACGGCTCCATGGTGTAACGGGAGAGACCAAAACCGGCCACGGTGTTGACATCTTCGTGCAGCAGGCCGCCTTTCAGCAGCTCACGTATAAGAACCGGTACGCCGCCCGCGGCCTGGAAATGGTTAATATCCGCAGGACCGTTCGGGTAAAGGCGCGCCAGCAGCGGCACAACGTCGGAAAGATCCGAGAAATCATCCCAGTTAATGATAATGCCCGCCGCGCGAGCCATCGCCACCAGGTGCATCGTATGGTTGGTCGAACCGCCGGTTGCCAACAGCGCAACAATCCCGTTCACCACCACCTTCTCATCAATCAGTTTGCCTAACGGCATCCATTCATTACCGTTACCGGTCATGCGCGTCACCTGGCGTGCGGCGGCGGCGGTCAGCGCCTGGCGCAGTTCGGCATCCGGATGCACAAACGATGAACCCGGGAGCTGCATGCCCATAAATTCCACCACCATCTGGTTGGTGTTCGCCGTACCGTAAAATGTGCAGGTACCCGGCGCGTGGTAGGACGCCGCCTCAGACTCCAGAAGCGCCATCCGATCGACTTTACCCTCGGCATACAGTTGACGAATGCGCACTTTTTCTTTATTTGGCAGACCGCTGGCCATCGGGCCAGACGGTACGAATACTGACGGCAGGTGGCCGAAGGAGAGCGCGGCCATCGTCAGTCCGGGGACGATTTTGTCACATACGCCCAGATACAGCGCGCCGTCGAACATGTTATGCGACAGGCCGATAGCGGCCGACATTGCAATCACTTCGCGGCTCAGGAGAGAGAGTTCCATCCCGTCCTGCCCCTGGGTGACACCATCACACATCGCCGGTACCCCACCCGCCACCTGGCCTACGGCATTCACCGAATGCAACGCTTTGCGGATGATATCCGGGTAATACTCATAGGGCTGGTGAGCTGACAGCATGTCGTTGTAAGAAGTAATGATGGCGATATTGTTACGCAACATGCTTTTCAGCGAAGCTTTATCATCCGACTGACAGGCAGCAAAGCCGTGAGCAAGATTACCGCACGCCAACTGTGCGCGATGGACGGTATCCGTCTTCGCCTGGTTAATTCGTGCGAGGTAGGCGGTGCGGGTATCACGCGACCGTTCGATAATGCGATTTGTTACCCGTAACATTTTCGAATTCATAAAGGCTCCTGAATTTTTATCTGTCCGACCACAGCATGTTAGCAACGTCTTAAAAGATGAAAGGCACCAAAACTGCAGCTCAGCGGCAAAATATCTGTTCGCAGTGTAATAAAAAAAGCCCCGGGGGTGAATCCTCCCGGGGCATAAAAGAGCAAAAATTATGCGACTTGCTGCGTCAGATCATGTTACCGGTAAAATCACTTATCCGGATTACGCCCCGACTATTCAAATTCGTTCCAGGAACGACCGTCACGGGTGATCATCGCCACGGAGGCGACCGGCCCCCAAGTGCCTGCCTGATAGGGCTTCGGCGCATCGCGATCGGCAGCCCAGGCTTCAGTAATGGAGTCAACCCACTTCCACGCCTCTTCGACCTCATCGCGACGCACGAACAGCGCCTGAATACCGCGCATGGTTTCCAGCAACAGACGCTCATAGGCATCCGCCAGGTGAGTCTGGTTGAAGGTCTCCGAATAGCTCAGATCCAGCTTGGTTATCTGCAGATTGTGTTTATGGTCAAGACCCGGCACTTTATTGAGGACCTGAATATCCACCCCCTCATCCGGCTGCAGACGAATCGTCAGCTTGTTCTGCGGCAACTCCTGCCAGTTCTCTTTAAACAGGTTCAGCTCTGGGGTTTTGAAATAAACCACAACTTCAGAACATTTGGTCGGCAGACGTTTACCGGTACGCAGGTAGAACGGCACGCCAGCCCAGCGCCAGTTATCGATATCCACGCGAATAGCCACGAAGGTCTCGGTATTGCTGGATTTGTTCGCCCCCTCTTCTTCGAGGTAGCCCGGGACTTTTTTCCCTTGGGCGAAGCCGGCGGTGTACTGACCGCGGACTGTTTTCTCACGCACGTTGGAACGATCGATACGGCGCAGCGACTTCAACACTTTTACTTTTTCATCACGAATGCTGTCGGCACTGAGGTCTGAAGGCGGCGACATCGCGATCATGCACAGGATCTGCAGCAGGTGGTTCTGAATCATGTCGCGCATTTGCCCGGCCTGATCGAAGTAACCCCAGCGGCCTTCGATACCCACCTCTTCTGCGACGGTAATTTCAACGTGGTCAATCGTGCGGCTGTCCCAGTTATTGACAAACAGGGAGTTCGCAAAGCGCAGCGCCAGCAGGTTGAGCACCGTTTCTTTACCGAGATAATGATCAATACGGTAAACCTGGCACTCTTCGAAGAATTCGCCGACCTGGTCGTTGATTTCACGAGAAGTCTCCAGAGAGGTCCCCAGCGGTTTTTCCATCACCACGCGCGCAGGTTTAGCGTTCAGTTTGGCTTCACCAAGGCCTTTGCAAATGGCGCCAAAGGTGCTCGGCGGCATCGCGAAATAGTTGATGGTGACGCGTTTTTCCTGATCCAGCATTTTACCCAGACGGGAAAACGCTTTGGTATCGTTCACATCGAGGTTACAAAAATCCAGACGTCCGCTCAGGGTATCCCACAAACCTTCATCAATCTTTTCCTTCATGAAGGTTTCAAGCGCTTCACGTACGACCCGGGTGTAAGCATCTTTATCCCAGTCAGCACGTCCGACCCCGATAATCCGGGTCTCAGGGCTGATCTGGCCAGCTTTTTCAAGCTGATACAGGGAAGGCAACAATTTACGACGCGCCAGGTCACCCTTTGCGCCGAAAATGACCAGATCGCATGCCTGGGCCGTTTGCGTTACCGCCATGTCATTCTCCTCAGTTGATAGTCTGGTGCTTATGCCAGGCTATATTTGTAATTTTCTTACACTGCACTGTACTGTGTTTACGAACTTCCCGAAACCCTCAGGCCGCTATTCTCGATGCTAAACCGCACGCGGAGGAAACTTCCGCCGACTATTCAGGCAAACGGCCAGACTTGTTCGTTCTTTAGACCGGTTTTAAGTTAATAAAATACGACTCTGATCATGTAATGAAAAAAAACAACATTTTTTAACGTCATTCCTCCCCGCTTGTCACAACGGAGGGGTATATTCTTGCTAAAACGCCTGATGATTTCACCCATTAATGAAATCGCTTCCACTAATGAGCGCTCTATTACCCATGAATATGCTGGAAAAAATCCAGTCCCGACTGGAACACCTTAGCAAATCCGAACGCAAAGTGGCGGAAGTCATTCTTGCTACGCCTGCTCAGGCGATTCATTCAAGCATTGCGGCCCTGGCGCTGGAAGCTGGCGTCAGCGAACCGACCGTTAACCGCTTTTGCCGAAGCCTGGAAACCCGCGGCTTTCCCGATTTTAAACTTCACCTGGCACAAAGCCTGGCACAAGGTACTCTCTATGTTAACCGCAATGTCGATGAAGACGACAGCGTAGAGTCCTATACGGGAAAAATTTTCGAGTCAGCCATGGCCAGTTTAGATCAGGTCCACCACTCTCTCGATATGTCAGCGGTGAATCGCGCCGTCGACCTTCTGACGCAGGCCAAGAAAATCGCCTTCTTTGGCCTCGGCTCTTCGGCCGCCGTCGCTCATGACGCCATGAACAAATTTTTCCGTTTTAACGTTCCGGTTATCTACTCCGACGACATTGTCCTGCAACGCATGAGCTGTATGAATTGTAATGATGATGACGTTGTCGTGATTATCTCACATACTGGCCGGACGAAAAGTCTGGTTGAACTGGCGCAGTTGGCGCGTGAAAACGATGCCATGGTTATCGCCATTACGTCGGCGGGTACCCCGCTGGCACGAGAGGCTACGTTGTCGATTACGCTTGATGTCCCTGAAGATACGGATATCTATATGCCCATGGTTTCACGTCTTGCCCAACTGACGTTGATCGATGTGTTGGCCACCGGTTTTACCCTTCGCCGTGGAGCGAAATTCAGAGATAACTTGAAGAGGGTCAAGGAAGCCTTGAAGGAATCGCGTTTTGATAAAGAGCTGCCTGCACACAGCGACAACCCATAAAACTTGATAATTAGGTAGTGACCCATTACACCTTCGGTTACGTTCCGGCATAGCGACATTGCTGACCGGCACCGCCGATTCCATGTTCACGCAACACCAAAGTTGTTTTAGTCAACGGAGTATTACATGTCCAGAAGGCTTCGCAGAACCAAAATCGTAACGACCTTAGGCCCGGCAACCGATCGTGATAACAACCTTGAAAAGGTGATCGCCGCAGGTGCTAACGTGGTACGTATGAACTTCTCTCACGGTACCCCGGAAGATCATCAGATTCGGGCGGATAAAGTCCGCCAGATCGCGGCAAAACTGGGCCGCCATGTGGCCATTCTGGGCGATCTGCAAGGCCCTAAAATTCGCGTATCCACGTTCAAAGAAGGCAAAATTTTTCTTAATATCGGCGACAAATTCCTGCTCGACGCAGAGCTGGGTAAAGGCGAAGGCGACAAAGAGAAAGTCGGTATTGATTACAAAGGCCTGCCGGCGGACGTCGTGCCTGGCGATATCCTGCTGCTGGACGATGGTCGCGTACAGCTGAAAGTGGTCGAAGTTCAGGGTCTGAAAGTGTTCACCGAGGTCACCGTCGGCGGACCGCTGTCAAACAATAAAGGTATCAACAAGCTGGGGGGTGGCCTGTCCGCCGAAGCGCTGACTGAGAAAGACAAGGCTGACATCGTCACCGCGGCGAAAATCGGCGTTGATTACCTGGCCGTCTCCTTCCCACGCTGTGGTGAAGACCTGAACTACGCCCGCCGTCTGGCGCGCGAAGCCGGCTGCGATGCCCGGATCGTGGCAAAAGTCGAGCGAGCGGAAGCGGTTTGCGATCAGGATGCGATGGACGACGTTATTCTGGCCTCTGACGTGGTGATGGTTGCCCGTGGCGACCTTGGCGTTGAAATCGGCGACCCGGAACTGGTGGGTATTCAGAAAGCCCTGATTCGCCGCGCCCGTCAACTGAACCGTTCGGTCATCACCGCGACTCAGATGATGGAGTCGATGATTACTAACCCGATGCCAACTCGCGCCGAAGTCATGGATGTCGCCAACGCCGTCCTCGATGGTACCGATGCCGTGATGCTCTCAGCGGAAACCGCCGCAGGTCAGTATCCGTCAGAAACCGTGGCCGCGATGGCGCGCGTCTGTCTGGGCGCAGAAAAAATCCCAAGCCTCAACGTGTCCAAACACCGTCTGGACATCCAGTTCGACAACGTTGAAGAAGCGATTGCCATGTCAGCGATGTATGCGGCGAACCACCTGAAAGGCGTCACCGCGATCATCACCATGACCGAGTCCGGCCGTACCGCGCTGATGACGTCACGCATTAGCTCTGGCCTGCCCATTTTCGCACTCTCCCGTCACGAACGTACGCTGAACCTGACCGCCTTGTATCGCGGCGTAACACCGGTTTACTTCGACAGCAGCAACGACGGCGTCGCTGCGGCGCACGATGCGGTGAACCTGCTGCGCGATAAAGGCTACCTGATGTCGGGTGATCTCGTTATCGTCACTCAGGGTGACGTCATGAGCACCATCGGCAGCACCAACACAACGCGTATTCTGACCGTCGGGTAACATCGACCTCATCGTGACCACCCAACCTGCCAGCATGACGCTGGCAGGTTTTTTTATCCTTAATCAGACAATCCAGCTCAGCAGCAACGTCGCCGCAATCACCGTTGAGGCGCCACCAATACGGGTGGCAATCTGTGCAAACGGCATCAGCGACATGCGATTCGATGCCGAGAGTATCGCCACATCCCCGGTGCCGCCCAACCCACTGTGACAGCTGGTCACAATCGCCGCTTCCACAGGATACATATTCAGCCGGGAAGCGATGAAAAATCCACTTAATGCCATGGCCATTACGATGGAACCACAAACGACGACATAGCCGATAGAGAAAACGGAAACCACACTCTCCAACGGGACATACAGCATTCCAAGACCGATCATCAGTGGCCAGACGAGGGCTGCGGAAACAAATTTGTAGCAGCTGTGCGCCCCCAACTCCATCGCGGCGGGGATAATTTTAGTGTATTTGCACAAGACGGCGGCCAGAATCATCAATACCGGTCCCGGGATATGCAGTACTTTCTCCAGCAGCCCACCAACGATGAAAAATGCACAGATCATTAACAACCCGGCCCCCATCAGTTGGAAATCGGTGGGCTGCCCTCCCTGCGACGGCGAGAAAACAGCGTTATCATCACGACTACGAATCAACATGCCGTCGCCGGACAGCGCCGGGCGGCGGACGCCCAGGCGTGCCAGAAAGCCTGCGCAGATAATGGCGAAGATGTTCCCCACTACCGCTGCGGGCGCCAACTGTGCAACATACACATCCGGTGTTTGCCCGAGGATCGCAGAATACGCCAGCGACAGCGGCAGGATCCCTTCCCCAATGCCGCCGCCGATAATCGGCACAATAATAAAGAAAAAGGTATGGTACATGCTGTAGCCAAACAGGCTGCCCACCAGTAGGCCCGTCGCGATCGCCGCCCCGGTCCCCGCGACCAGCGGAACGAACATGCGCACCATTCCCTGAATCAGTATGGTTCTGTTCATTCCCAGAATACTGCCGACGACCAGGCAGGCGATGACAAAATAGAGTAAATTGGCCTCTTTCATCAACAGATGCACGGTGCCCAGTGTATGGGGATCAAACACCCCGAAATAGACCAGTACCGACGGCATCATCAGACACAAAATGGCCGGGCCGCCGATATCTTTAAGTACCGGTACCATTCGCCCGATTTTGGCCAGAGCAAATCCCAGGGTCATGATGATCGCCAACCCGCCAATCATGTTTTTTGGCAACAGTCCCGCCATTGCAGAGACGGCGACAATCGTCGCGATACCGACAAATAACGTTAAAGGTACGGCGCCGACATCAACGTTGGATAAGAAGCGCGGAGTTTGCCCACTCGAGTGCGTTTGTTCTACCGGATGGTTGAGTGAATTATTTTTCATGTTTCACCTGCATTGTGATAGATGGCGTAGGATCGTCGCGCAATATTAAAATTGCACTGTCAAATAAAAATAAAAAATGAAGAAACAATAGAATTAAAGACAGGGAAACGGTAGCACAGGGTTTTCCGCTAAAAAAGTAAATAACGCTCTCCTTTCGCGACTTTGTGACTGAGTTAGAAACTCCCTTTTAAGTAATTTAAATTATTAAGGCGTAGTTAAAGTTTTCGCCACAACACTCAGTCATCGACAGCCATGAAAAAAAAGGAATTAATCGCCGAGTCAGCATTTGTAAGTAAAGTTTCCAATGAGAAATTATTTAAACAACCACCACTGTGATTTCAGTCACCTTTCATTCCATAAGGGACCGTTAGATTAAAAACCACAACGAACCCTACACCCTATTTTCAGGATAATAATTTATGCCTACGCTGCTATTGCAATCATTGTTCCCATTAGTTTTTGTCATGTTACTCGGTTGGCTCAGCGGTAAGTTAGGCTATACCCGTCGTGAAGATGCCTCGGTGTTGGCCACCGTCGTCATTCGGTTTGCTCTGCCCTTTCATCTTTTTATTGGGGCGTTAAATACCAACCCGGATAAAATTAAAAACTTCGCCTTTATGGCCGTATTAGTGATAGGCCTGATGGGATCTTATTTTCTTACCCTGCTGATCTCGCGCTATGTTTTCCGCCATGATATCAAAACCAGCGCGCTCCAGTCCCTGGTATGCGCATTTCCTGATATGGCCTATTTCGGCGCGCCGGTCCTTGCCGTCCTGATTGGGCCAGAAGGGTTTCTTGGCGTGCTGATCGGCAACTTAGTCACCAGCGTCTTTATGATTCCCCTGACGATAATCCTGATTCGGATGGGCGATAAATCTGGCACTGATGATGGAGAGAAAATTCATGCCGGCAAACTGATTGTGCAAAACCTGCTGAAAGCGATAAAAAACCCTATCGTCTGGATTCCGATCTCCGGGGTGCTACTGAGCCTGGCTGGCGTACAGCTTCCACATATGCTCAGCATGCCGATTGAAATGGTTGGGAAAATTGCCGGCGGCCTGTCGCTGTTTGCGCTTGGTCTGCTGTTTTATGGAGAACGCCCGACGGTCAATATCCAGACCTGCACCAATATTAGTATTAAAAATCTGATTCAGCCCGCCATGATGGCCGTGGCTGGCCTGGCTTTTGGTCTTAGCCACACGCTGATGCAGCAGGTCATTATCATTGGCGCAACGCCTTCGGCCATTGCCGCCGGAATGTTTGCGTTGCGCAGCGATACTTACATTGAACCGGCCTCATCCTCGATTTTACTCGGCACCGCTATTGGCGTCGTCACCGAAGGCATCATGATTTATTTAGTTTCTTAACTGTCATCCCTAACACAACATTATTTACCAGGTTAACTCTGCATTTATTTAAACAATATTCAGGAGTCACGAAATGTTAGTCAAAGAAACATTATACACCCCTTACAATGGCGCAGTCCTGCTGGAAAATCCGTTATTAAATAAAGGACTCGCTTTTAGCGAGGGGGAAAGAACGGCTTTTAATCTCCATGGATTATTGCCGCATAATGTCGAAACCATCGAAGAACAAACGGAGCGTGCCTGGAAGCAGTTCAGTGAATTTAAGCGTGATATTTCCCGGCATATCTATCTGCGGAATATTCAGGATACGAACGAGACGCTATTTTATCATTTGCTGCGCGATCATATGAAAGAGATGCTGCCGGTAATTTATACGCCAACCGTTGGGGAAGCCTGTGAACACTTCTCCGACATTTATCGCCGCGGGCGCGGCCTGTTTATTTCCTGGCCTAACCGGCATCATATTGACGAGATGCTGCAGAGCTTCTCGCGCAACGATATTCAGGTGATTGTCGTCACCGACGGCGAGCGGATTCTTGGTCTGGGCGATCAGGGTATCGGCGGAATGGGCATTCCGATTGGCAAACTCTCGCTGTATACCGCCTGCGGGGGGATTCATCCCGCCTCGACGCTGCCTGTGATGCTGGATGTCGGAACCAACAATGCGAAGCACCTGGATGACCCGCTGTATATGGGCTGGCGTCATCCGCGCATTAACGACGATCAGTATACGGAGTTTATGGATATGTTCGTGGACGCGGTAAAACGTCGCTGGCCGCATGTCCTGCTGCAATTCGAAGATTTTGCTCAGAAGAATGCCAGCCGCCTGCTCAAGCGTTATCGCAACCAGTTGTGCTGTTTCAACGATGACATCCAGGGCACAGCCGCCGTCACCACCGGTACGTTGATTGCCGCCGCCGCGGTATCAGGCAGCCGTATGCGTGACCAGCGGGTTGTTTTCCTCGGCGGTGGTTCCGCCGGCTGCGGTATTGCCGAAAAAATTATTGCGCTGATGGTGGATGATGGTTTGTCGGAGAAAGAAGCCCGCAACAAGGTCTTCATGGTCGATCGTTTTGGTTTACTGACCGATGAGATGCCCAATCTGCTCGATTTTCAGCAAAGCCTCGTGACGCCACGGGACACAATTGCCCACTGGGATGTAACGTCCGCCAACCTGTCGTTGATGGATGTCGTGCGCAATGTGCACCCGACCGTACTTATTGGCGTATCTGGCCAGCCGGGTCTGTTCAGTGAAGAGATTATCAAAGAAATGCACCGCCACTGCCCACGGCCAATTGTGATGCCGCTCTCGAATCCAACCTCCCGCGCTGAAGCGCAGCCGAAAGAATTGCTTGAATGGACTCAGGGTAATGCGCTGATCGCCACCGGCAGTCCGTTTGAACCGGTTTTCTGTCAGGGAGAGACCTACGACATCGCGCAGTGCAACAACGCCTATATTTTCCCCGGACTGGGATTAGGCATTCTGGCGACCAAAGCGGAGCGTGTCACCGAAGCCATGCTGATTACCTGCAGTAAAACTCTGGCAGCCTACTCACCGTTAGCCACGACCGGCAAAGGCGGATTATTACCCCCGGTGGAAGATATTGAGATGATTTCCCGGGCCATTGCCCTTGATGTCGCGCTGGTGGCCCAGGCCGAAGGCGTCGCCGCAAAACTCAGCGAGGAAGAGCTGATCGCGAATATTGATAAAACCTTCTGGCATGCGCGTTACTCCTCATATAAGCGTTCATCGCTGTAGCGATCCCCCGTCATTAAACCTGCGGGAAGCATCCAGGCGTCGACTCCCATGCTTCCCGATAGCCAAAGGAACCGCGCATGTTCAATGTGCTAATTGTGGATGATGATTCGATGGTTGCGGAGCTGAACCGGCTGTTTATCAGCCGGGTCGCCGACTTTCGCTGCTGCGGTATCGCCTCAACCCTGGAGGAAGCTCAGCAGATGCTGAATGATATGCCATCGATCGATTTAGTCCTGCTCGATGTGTATATGCAGCATGAGAATGGGCTGGATCTGCTGCCCGCCCTGCGTACAAACGCCCGCAGCATCGATGCGATCATGATTACATCCGCTGCAGATGCGGTCACCGTCCAGATGGCGATGCACTTTGGCGTGGTTGATTACTTAATTAAACCGTTTCAGTTTCCGCGTTTTGAAGAGGCACTGCTGACATGGCGCAAACGACGTAAGCTACAACACGCCAAATCCCACTACGAACAGTCCGATCTTGACGATTTACTGCGCAGCGGTATTCAGCGCCCGGATAGCGCCCGCCGCCTACCTAAGGGATTAACGCCGCAAACGCTGCGTCTGGTGTGTCAATGGATTGATCGCCATCAGGAGAACGCCTTTTCGACAAATGAGATCGCCGGCGCACTGAAAATCTCCAGAGTTTCGTGCCGTAAATATTTAATCTGGCTGGAAAAGACGGGGATTCTCTTCACCACTAACCACTATGGTCTCACCGGCCGACCGGAATACCGCTACCGGTTGATAATCGAACATGTGGCTTTACTCAGACAATACAGCCAGTGAACCCGGCAGGTTCACTGGCTCATGAGTGCTGTGCCGGTGAAGGTACAGGCAGGCGCTATTTCTTTTTCGCAAAGAGCTCTTTGCGCTGATAAGGTTCGATCTCCCCCGGTTTGCGCGTCTTCAGCAATTTGAGGATCCAGGTATATTGCTCGGTATGCGGCTTGACGAAAATCTCGACCTCTTCATTCATTCGTCGGGCGATCGTGTGATCATCGGCGTCCAGCAGGTCATCCATCGGCGGACGCACCAGCACCGTCAGACGATGGGTTTTGCCATCATAAACTGGGAACAGCGGCACCACGCGCGCGCGGCAGACTTTCATCAGTCGGCCAATCGCCGGTAAGGTGGCTTTATAGGTCGCGAAGAAATCGACGAACTCGCTGTGTTCGGCGCCGTGATCCTGATCGGGCAAATAGTAGCCCCAGTAGCCCTGGCGGACCGACTGGATAAACGGTTTAA
>NZ_JBCNNS010000189.1:0-6177 GCF_039594335.1 Raoultella sp. | reverse complement strand
AGTCCGCTACTGATATAGCCGGTCTGAAAAAGATCGTAGAGCTCAAAGAAGCCGCCGAGTGCCAGCAGAGTGATAAACGACCACAGGCCGAAAGAGGCAGGCAGGGCATCGATGCGGTAGGTTAAGCTGGAGTGGGGTTGTTCTGCGGCTGCAAAAGGCGCATCCTCCAGAACCCGGGTGGTAGACATATTCTTATTTTCCTCAGATAAAATGTTTGCCTGCTAATGTTATTGGATTGTTAATGGTTTTAAATTTTTAATTCCTCTTTCCATGGGACTTCCACAGCAAAAAATCTCGCCGATATGCAAAATGTCTACTGAATACGCTGGTTTTTTCGTAGGGTGGCCGACGGATTTGAAGTAAATGACCATGACACCGGCGGCCAGCATGATGCGCTGAGCCGCTGCTCTACAGATAAGCAGGATTTGACTGTCCAGCAGGAAGCCCTGGTGAAACTCGGTGTCTCCCCGGACCGGATTTATATCGATAAGGGGTTAACGGGATCAAACCGGCAGAGAGCTGGTCTGGATCAGGCGCTGGCCGCTGTACGCAGCGGTGACACGCTGGTTGTCCAGGCTTGACCGCCTGGCGCGTTCGGTGCCTGATGCGCGTGAGGTAGCAGATGCATTACAGGCCACAGGTGTGAAGCTGGTTCTGGGAACCTGCATTTACTATCCGGCAGACCCGATGGGAAAAATGTTCTTCAATGTGTTGGCGACATTTGCCGAGTTTGAAGGTGGCCTGATACGTCTTCGTACCCGTGAAGGTATGACCATCGCCAGGGCAAAAGGGAAACAGAGAGGAAAATAGCCAAAGTTGTCAGATAAACGGCAAAGGGCTTTGCAGGATGCCCGGAAGCGGTGAGTACTCAATCAGCGATTTAGCCGAATTATTTTCCGTTTTACGCCCGACTGTGACCGGACGCTTTCCCGTGGATAAAAATGAACAACTGGATTTAATGAAAATAACAAGGAGCGGTTATGTACTACAGCAATGAAGTTATCAGTTACCTACAGGCCAACAAGATTCTTGCACTGAAGCTCGATCATGCTGTTTCTGCCGTTGGCGAACAGGTCAGAAACCAGGTTGATACATTAGGGAAGGGGCGACCCGCCTGCTGTATTACACGTCCTGTTTCACCGATGAATATAACGATGTTTGCCAACAGCAAAGGACGGAAGATCTGCGCATTCAGGAATGCTGTTATTCGCATTATCCAACATGGTGACGTTGTCTATGAAATGCTTCGGATCTATTTTGAGGAAATATTCAAATACAAAACTAATGCTCAATTAGAGCATATAAAAAAGCGCTTATGGCCGTGAATGTCCATATCGCTGCCAGCACCCTTACTGGTGCAGGGTACGTTTTAGCGGTCGCTACCAGCGTTCGTACTGGATTGAATCTAAGTATGCAACTCAGTGCCCTTACAGGACGTGCAGCGGATACGGTTGCGGGGGTTGTGGCTACATATGGCCTGGTTCAGAAAGCGGCGGATAATGCCCATCGTTTACACGTCCAATATCCAGCCTATTACTCCGCTCTTTACATGCAACAACTGGAAATGATGTATTTCCTGATTGAATCGGTATTCGAGCGCGCGGGCGCACTTGAAGCGCAATAGTCATCTGATTCCGGCATAGCAAATATCATCACCCGGATGATCAGATAACCATGATTCAATCACTAAAGAAATTTCTACTGTGGCAACTCAGGTTTCTATCATCGCTTTACGGGCCTGTGATTTTCACGGTTATTTTCGCACTGCTTCAGGGGTATTTTTTCCCTGACAGCCCTGTCTGGCCTATAGGCGTATTCGCCATAGTTATGATTGTTATTTTTACGCGTTACTGTAAATAGTGACAGCGTGAATATCACAGTTATTTAAATTATCACTGATAAGGAAATTATATGTCTACCCCGCTCATTTGTGGCTTGAAGATGAAAACGGATCGCCGATTGTTGGCAGTTGTTTAATGCCCCTGCGTTTGGGTTCCATCGAATTGAAATCATTTTCGCATGGTGTAACCATCCCGGTAGATCCCAGCTGGGGAAAACTTACCGGAACGCGCGTTCACCGCCCTATAACGATAGTGAAAGAATTTGATCAAACACCACCACTTCTGTATCGCGTTGTCTGCGAAGGCCGGACCATGAAGAAAGCGACAATCATATACGGAGGGTAATATTATCTATCGTGATTTTTGGAACGATCGTTGTTGCGCTTGATGACAAGGGGCACCAAAGGAGGCAATTGCCTCCTTTGTCTCCAGGCCCGCGAGAGGTATAAAACCGTTGTGCTGCAGATAAGCTTGTTATTGTCGTTCAGGGAAGGTGTAATTGATGAGGATTCCTCATC
Organism: Raoultella sp.; assembly: GCF_039594335.1. Taxonomy (NCBI): domain Bacteria; kingdom Pseudomonadati; phylum Pseudomonadota; class Gammaproteobacteria; order Enterobacterales; family Enterobacteriaceae; genus Klebsiella; species Raoultella sp. Next base: position 3,818 of record NZ_JBCNNS010000189.1, on the reverse strand, counting down.
TTTTTCCGGGGCAGATGCGCCGGTAACACCACGAAGAGCGAAAATGACGCAAGGAATGACTGAATTCAGGTTTACTTCGTTTATGGCGCAGCGGGCTCAGGAGCTGGCGTTGGCCCTTGATGCAGATCAGCAGGCGCTGGTTAATCAACTGGACACGCTGGGGCGCGGACTGACCTCAGGCAAGGCCGCCGGCGCCAAAGGGCTGTACGTCTGGGGGCGTACCGGGCGCGGCAAAAGTTTTATTATCGATCATTTCTTTACCAGCCTGCCGCTGACGGAAAAGCGCCGGGTGCATTTCCACTATTTCTTTCGCGAACTGCATCAGCGGCTGAACGCGCAGCCCGCGCTAACCCTGCCTGAGGTGCTGGCACTGATGACCGACGGCTGTCGACTCCTGTGTTTTGATGAGTTCCATCTACACGATCCGGGCGACGCCATGTTGGTGAAAGCGCTGCTTACGCTGCTGTTCCAACGCGGCATCATTCTGCTGGCTACCTCCAACTACCCCCCGGATCAATTACTGGCTAACCCGCTGTATCACGAACGTTTTGTGCCGTCGATTGCACTGATCAAACAGCACATGACGATAGCCGCGCTCAATGGTGAAGAGGATTACCGGGCGCGCCATGCGCCGGCAGAAAATCCATTCTGCCGCGGGAGGTTTCTGGTACAGCCCTCTGCACAAACCCGCCAGCGACTTGAACTACCGGATCCCAGCGCCACTGCGCAGTCGCTGCAGGTGGGCTATCGTACACTGCACGTCGCCTCTGCGCCGGCGCATTTTCTGCATTTCACCTTTAACCAACTGTGCATGGCGGCAACATCGGTGATGGATTATCTGGCGCTCTGTGAACGGCATGAGCGCTGGCTGCTGGATGCGGTTCCGCCTTTGCGTCAGGCTGGCCCGGCGGCCCAGCAGCGTTTTATTAATCTGGTGGATGTGCTCTATGAAAAGCAGTGTCAGCTGATCGTGGTGGCCGCCTGCGGACTGAGCGAGCTGGTGGAGGATGTTGAACAGGAAGATATTCAGCGTACCTACAGTCGGTTATTGCAACTGGGGCAAACATAAGAGGGGAAGGGGAAAATCCCCGGCGGGCGTCGCGCCAGCCGGGGAAGGTGATTACAGGTCGTAACGGTCGAGATTCATTACCCGGGTCCAGGCCGCCACAAAGTCCTTAACCAGTTTCTCCTGAGCATCCTGGCAGGCGTAAACTTCCGCCAGCGCCCGCAATACCGAGTTCGAACCGAAGACCAGGTCGGCGCGGGTCGCAGTGTACTTGCTCTCACCGCTCTGACGATCGCGACCTTCGAACAGTTCGCCCTGCTCGTCGGTAGCATTCCAGACGGTCGACATGCTGAGTAAGTTGACGAAGAAGTCATTGCTCAGTACCCCGACACGGTCGGTAAAGACCCCGTGCTGGCTACCGTCAAAGTTGGCGCCCAGCACTCGCAGGCCGCCCACCAGCACCGTCATTTCCGGCGCGGTCAGCGTCAACTGCTGAGCTTTATCCAGCAACAGCGTTTCTGTCGAGACACCACCTTCGATACGGCGATAGTTACGGAAACCATCCGCCAGTGGTTCCAGCAGATCGAAAGACTCGATATCCGTTTGATCCTGGCGGGCGTCTACCCGGCCCGGAGCAAACGGTACGCTGACCCGCACACCGGCAGCCGCAGCGGCTTGTTCGACACCCACAACGCCTGCCAGTACGATGATATCGGCCAGAGACGCTTTACCCGAGGCTTTCTGAATGGCCTGCAGTGTCGGCAACACTTTCGCCGCCACGGCGTTCACCGGCCACGATTTCTGCGGCTCCAGCGCCAGACGGGCACCGTTAGCCCCGCCGCGTTTATCCCCGCCGCGGAAGGTGGAGGCAGAAGCCCAGGCCACCGACACCAGTTCGCTGACCGACAAACCGGCATCGGCGATAGCGGTCTTCAGGGTGGCAATATCCGCCGGCGTTGGGTTGTGGATGGCGTCCGGTAACGGATCCTGCCAGATCAGGTCTTCTTTCGGCACTTCCGGCCCGAGGTAACGGGATTTTGGCCCCATATCACGGTGGATCAGTTTGAACCAGGCGCGGGCAAAGGCTTCGTTAAAGGCCTGCGGATCGTTGAGGAAGCGACGGGAAATTTTGCCGAATTCCGGGTCGAAGCGCAGCGTCAGATCGGTAACTAACATGGTCGGCTTGCGTTTTTTCTCCGGATCGAACGGATCGGGGATCAGGTCCGGGGCATCTTTGGCTTCGAACTGAATAGCGCCAGCCGGGCTGCGTGTCTGCACCCATTCGTATTTAAACAGGTTCTCGAAGAAGTAGTTGCTCCACTGGGTCGGAGTCTGTGTCCAGACGACTTCCAGACCTGAGGTAATCGCATCAGGACCGGCTCCGCTGCCATAGCTGTTAGCCCAGCCGAGACCCTGCGCTTCAATCGGAGCGGCTTCAGGTTCTGCGCCTACGTGGGTGGTCACCGCTGCGCCGTGCGTTTTACCGAGGGTATGACCGCCGGCGATCAGCGCGACAATCTCTTCATCGTCCATCGCCATATTGCCAAAGGTGGCACGAATAGCGGCGGCGGCGGAGAGCGGGTCGCCGCTGGCGTTTGGACCTTCCGGGTTAACGTAAATCAGGCCCATTTCGGTAGCCCCCAGCGGCTGTTGCGCCAGGCTTTCCGGGTGACGATGTTCGAGCCAGGCTTTTTCATGGCCCCAGTCAACGTCCAGATCCGGTTCCCAGACATCTTCGCGTCCGGCGCCGAAACCGAAGGTACGAAAACCGGCATTTTCCAGCGCGACGTTACCGGCCAGCATATAGAGGTCCGCCCAGGAGATTTTCTGGCCATATTTTTGTTTTATCGGCCACAGCAGGCGACGGGCTTTATCGAGACTGACGTTATCCGGCCACGAGTTCAGCGGCGCAAAGCGCTGCTGTCCACGACCTGCGCCACCGCGACCGTCAACGGTACGGTAGGTGCCCGCACCGTGCCAGGCCATACGAATAAACAGCCCGATATAGCTGCCCCAGTCTGCCGGCCACCACTCTTGTGAATCGGTCAGCAACGCTCTCAGATCGGCCTTCAGCGCGGCATAGTCGAGTTTTTTGAACTCTTCACGGTAGTTAAAGTTTTCGCCGAGGGGATTTGAACGGTTGGAATGCTGGTTTAGCAGGTCCACGCGTAGTTGATTAGGCCACCAGTCGCGGTTGGCAGTGCCGCCACCGACACTTTGTGTGGGCTTCCCTGTGTGAAAAGGGCACTTCCCGGCGGATGCGTTGTTAGATGAATCGTTAGACGTGCTCATATCAGGCTCCGTTTGCTTTTGTGAATGCCATTACGATATACAGTGCAACCAATAAGTGATACTTGAAAGAATCTACGGAATTAATAGTTATATCCTTTTAACAAGAGGTGATAAATAAATCCATGAAATCTTTGTGGATTAAGGCCAAAATACGTAAAGCTGCTTATATACGCTGCTGTTTGCTGATCAGTATAGGACACTGTAGCGAGGCCCCCGGCGATAAAATAAGCGGTTGAAAAAAAACTAACCGGGTGAATTCTGGTCATTTACTGGCGGCCGTCGCTACGGAGATAAATCATATTATCGCGGCTGAGCTCCTGCTATTCATATAACCCGGTAGCGCTTGCGGAATGCGCCCGGCGCACATTTTTGGCGAGGTGGGGGTTATTGCCTGCGGCGGATTGTCCGCTGCACTGCTCGCCTGCACCAAATCCACGCATTGCCCCAAAACTACTCCCCAGCGTGGTGTGATTCCACGGTGACTTCATCTATCTTGCTGAATTAAAAAGAATATTTTTTT
>NZ_JBCNNS010000188.1:0-6181 GCF_039594335.1 Raoultella sp. | reverse complement strand
GCAGATTAGGGGAAAATGGTTGTCCGTAGCTGGACGATGTGTTGAGTGCGTAGTGCTGGTCAGCAACGGCTGGTTGCAATCAGGAGCCGGGGGTAAACGGTGAAAACCAGGTAAAACGATGATCGGGAAGCGAAAAGCGGAACGCCCCCTGGTGCAGTCAGCAGCAGGGGGCGGTTACGGGTGGGGATTATCGTCGTTCATCAGTCATCCCATTTGTGGCTTAGATACGCGGCAAGAAAACCAAAGAACAGAATTGTTCCCAGTACTGCCATGAATACATGCATATTTCCCAGCATGATTAACCTCCATTATTGATTATTGACTAGTGTGCGCTAAGCGGTCCTTATTAAACGTGGTGTACGGTTGTTGCATAGAGAATAACCTGGTCAACTTAAACAAATAATTAACAAGGAAAACTTTTTCAGCGTGAAATCAACAGGGTGGTGAGTGGTTAGCGTGGAGGTTCAAGGACGAACAGCCTGACCTCGTGCGATCGGAGCACTCCGGTTCTGCGGCGCGCCACGGACATCGTTTACCTTCCCGGCACGGCATGCACTGAGTGAGGAAAACGGTTCATTTTCTCCGGGTCAGCTTTCGCTTCGCCAAAAACATGCTCCCCCCAGAATGCCCTCTTTATACAGAACGACCCTCTTATTTCATCTGAAGATCTTTGCCTGAAAGCCGCAAGGTGAAAACCATGGTGATCGCCTGTTACGATTTTACAACCGCAGCGGCAGAAAATTTCTTCCGGTACGCGGACGGGCTGATAGCGAACTGCTGGCGAAAATGGTGGCGCAGGGTACCAGCATCGGCGAACCCGCTGAGTTCGGCGATTTTATCGATGCTGATGCGGCTATGGGTAAGATGCTGTTGGGCGCGCTGCAACCGCTCATCCAGCAGCCAGCGGGCAGGGGTCTTACCGGTCGCCGCCTGAAAACGGCGTAAAAACGTGCGTGGACTCATTCCTGCCTGCTGTGCCAGCGACGCCACGGTATGGCTGGCGGCAAGATGCTGATGCAGATAATCAAAGACCAGCCCCAGGCGCTGACTTTCCCGCGCCTGGGCGACAGGCCGGATAACCTGCTGCGCCTGCGCGCCGTCGCGGTGCGGAGAGACAACCAGTCGCCTGGCCACGGTATTGGCGGCGTCAATTCCATAATCCTCACGTACAAGGTGCAGACACAGATCGATGCCGGCGGCGCTGCCCGCAGAGGTCATGATGCCGTCAGAACCCACGTACAGCACATCGGCGACCACGTCAATCAGCGGGAAGCGCTGGCGCAGATTTTCCGTATATCGCCAGTGCGTTGTCGCTCTGCGGCCATTGAGTAACCCGGCCGCCGCGAGGACAAATACGCCAGAGCAGATTGAGATAATCCGGCAACCGCGCATATGCGCGGCGGCTAAGGCATCACACAGTGCCGCCGGGACCGGCGCATCGATCCCGCGCCAGCCGGGAACCACGATAGTCTGCGCATCGTGAAGTAAATTCATGCCGCCATCGGTCATCAGCCGGATACCGCCGGTAGCCCGCAGCTCACCGTCATCGACGGCGGCAACCGCGAACTGGTACCAGCGATCGCCCATCTCCGGGCGGGGAAGGCCAAAGATCTCCACTGCGATACCAAACTCAAAGGTGCACAGGCCATCGTAGGCCAGCACAATGACCCGATGGTGTGACAACGTCACGGGAGGATTTGTCAGGATTTCAACGTTTTCTGTCATGGTTGCCCGCAGAGGATAAGTAGGCGGATTCATTAAATTAGTGGTACCACAGACAAGGAGAATACGCCATGAGTGTTGTAACTGCTTTTACCCCAGCCACCTCCGTCGACGCTGCCGCCTGGTTTCGGCATAAACTGAGTTTTGAAACCGACTGCGCGGATGTTTACAGCGCAATGCGCGACGGGCCGTGCGATTTTGTCCTGCTGCACGTCGTCGGTAGTGCGGAGACCTTTGCCCGACGGCATCTGCCAGGGGCGCTGCATTTGCCGCATCGCCTGATTGATGCCGCCCGAATGAGCGAGTGGCCAGCCGGGACGCTGTTCGTCGTCTATTGCGCTGGCCCACATTGTAACGGGGCGGATATTGCCGCGCTCAAGCTGGCTGAACTGGGGCGTCCGGTGAAAATGATGCTCGGTGGCCTCACCGGATGGCAGGATGAGGGACTGCCTTTCGCCGGCTAACTCGCTGCGGTCGGTTTCCTGCGGTTAGCCGACCGCTAAATGAATTTATTTCATGTCCAGTGAAATTTTCTCGTTTGCCGCGGACGGCAGTGCATGACAGTATCTGGACGCATAGCCATCCAGAAGTCTAAAATTCAAATAATGAACTATCACGGCAGGCAACTAATTGTGCTTACCGCTAAGGAGACTCCATGCAACGTCAACAGGCCCCGTTCCGCGCAGATATCGTCGGCAGTTTTTTACGTCCGGATGCAATAAAAGTCGCGCGTCAGCAGCTTGCCGAAGGTGCCATAGATGCACAGCAACTGCGTCAGATTGAAAATGATGCTATTCGCCAGTTGGTTAAGCAGCAGTGCGATTGCGGGCTACACGTGGTGACCGACGGGGAATTTCGCCGCGCGTGGTGGCACTTCGATTTCTTCGATGGCTTAGAAGGTGTCGAACGCTACGATTCTGACAAAGGGATCCAGTTCAACGGCGTGCAGACCAAAGCACACGGCGTTCGCGTCATCGGCAAACTGGCGTTTGGCGACCATCCGATGCTGGAAGATTTTCGTTACCTGAAAAGCGTCAGCGGCGAAGCACAGCCGAAGATGACCATTCCAAGCCCGAGCGTCCTCCACTTCCGTGGCGGACGTAAAGATATTGATGCCACGGTTTATCCGGATCTTGCCGACTATTTCGACGATCTGGCGACGACCTGGCGCGATGCCATCCGCGCCTTCTATGATGCCGGCTGCCGCTATCTGCAGCTTGACGATACCGTCTGGGCTTATCTGTGCTCCGATGAACAGCGTCAGCAGGTGCGCGATCGCGGCGACGATCCTGACCAGCTGGCAAAAACGTATGCCCGGGTGCTGAATAAGGCTCTGGAAGGTAAACCGGACGATTTGACCATCGGTCTGCACGTTTGTCGTGGTAACTTCCGTTCCACTTGGATCTCGGAAGGCGGCTATGAGCCGGTTGCAGAGGTGCTGTTTGGCGGGGTCAACGTCGACGCGTTCTTCCTGGAATATGATAACGACCGCTCCGGCGATTTCGCCCCGCTGCGCTTTATCCGCCCGGGCAAGCAGCAGGTGGTGCTGGGATTAATCACCACCAAAAACGGCGATCTGGAAAACCCGCAGGGAGTGAAAGCCCGTCTGCAGGAGGCCGCGCAGTATGTCGCGCTAGAGCAGATTTGCCTCAGTCCGCAGTGTGGCTTCGCCTCAACCGAAGAGGGGAACGCGCTGACGGAAGCCCAGCAGTGGGATAAAGTCCGCCTGGTCACCGGTATTGCCGCTCAGGTCTGGTAACCGCTCGTCATAGCGCAGCGTTGCACCGTTTTAAGGCAACGCTGCCGTTCTGTTATACGCCCGCGCCGTCGCTGCGCGCTTTCCTGTCATCAGATAACCTGGCACTGTTTTTGCCTAATCACTTTCGGTTAGTCGTTCATTCATTTTTCGTCTTTACGATTTTCAGGAGTGAATCATGCAGCGTCGAACGTTATTAAAAGCTTTTGCACTCTCCGCCTCTACCGTTCTTATGGGCTACTCTTTCCAGGTTTATGCTGCCGACACCATTAAAGTCGGGATTATGCATTCGCTCTCCGGGACCATGGCGATTTCTGAAACACCGTTGAAAGACGTTGCCCTGATGGCGATTGACGACATTAACGCCAAAGGTGGAGTGCTGGGGAAAAAGCTTGAGCCGGTGGTGGTTGATCCCGCGTCAAACTGGCCACTGTTCGCGGAAAAAGCCCGCCAACTGCTGACCCAGGACAAAGTGGCGGTGGTCTTTGGCTGCTGGACATCGGTCTCGCGCAAATCGGTGCTGCCGGTTTTTGAAGAGCTCAACGGCCTGCTGTTCTATCCGGTGCAGTACGAAGGCGAAGAGATGTCGCCAAACGTCTTCTATACCGGCGCGGCGCCGAATCAGCAGGCGATCCCGGCGGTGGAATACCTGCTGAGCGAAGATGGCGGCGGGGCGAAACGCTTCTTCCTGCTGGGCACCGATTACGTCTATCCGCGTACCACCAACAAAATTCTGCGCGCATTCCTGCATGCAAAAGGGATCCAGGATAAGGACATCGAAGAGGTCTATACCCCGTTCGGTTACAGCGATTACCAGACTATCGTTGCCAACATCAAAAAATTCTCCGCTGGCGGCAAAACGGCGGTGGTTTCGACCATCAACGGCGATTCCAACGTCCCGTTCTATAAAGAGCTGGCAAACCAGGGGCTGAAGGCGACCGATGTGCCGGTGGTGGCTTTCTCGGTAGGCGAAGAGGAGCTCCGCGGGATTGACACCAAACCTCTGGTGGGGAACCTGGCTGCGTGGAACTACTTTGAATCGGTCGATAACCCTACGAATAAAAAGTTCGTGGCGGATTACCGCGCCTATGCCAAAGCCCACAAGCTGCCAAACGCCGACACCGTGGTGACTAACGATCCGATGGAAGCTACCTGGGTTGGGCTGCACATGTGGGCCCAGGCGGTCACCAAAGCAGGGACCACCAATGTCGATAAGGTACGGGCAGCGATGGCTGGCCAAACCTTCAAGGCACCATCAGGCTTTACTCTGACCATGGATGCGACCAATCACCATCTGCACAAACCGGTGATGATTGGCGAAATCGAAAGTAACGGGCAGTTCAACGTCGTCTGGCAGACCGATAAACCGGTGCGCGCCCAGCCGTGGAGCCCGTGGATTGCGGGCAACGATAAGAAACCCGATCATCCGGTAAAAACCGCCGCTAATTAAGCGCCTCTCTCCCGGGCGCGAATGTTTTGCCGGGGCTACATTTAGTAGCCCCGATAAGCGCCAGCGCCACCGGGATGTCCCGGACTCCCGCGCTACCCTCGTTAGCGTTAACGGGGAAATGACCCAAGGAGATTCTCATGAGCACATGGCGCATGTTGGGGTATTACCTCGCGCTACTGGTGATGATACTGCCGTGGCGGGCGCAGGCAGCGGACGCGGATGATTTTGTGGCGGCCAACCGCACCCAGCAAGCGCAACTGCTGGAACAGTGGGCTGCCGCGCCGGAGGCACAACGCCTGCCGTTGCTGCGGGCGTTGAAAGCGGAAACCCTGGTGGCGGACGATAGCGGTCACGCCTTCAGCCAGCAGCAGTCGCTGGGGGCTGCGCACTCTCCACAAGGAGCGACAAAACCGGTTCGCCTCACCAATCGCCTGCGTAATCTGGTCGCCGGGGCGTTGGCCACTCATCTGTTGGTCAGTGACAGTGTCACTGAAAGGATTGCAGCCGCCAGAACGCTGCAGAGGGAAGCTACGCCGGAAATGGCGGGGTTGTTGCAACAACGGCTGGCGGTTGAAACCGATGCAGGCGTTAAAACGCAGCTGGAAATTGCGCTGGCCCGTCTGCAGCTTGCCAGCCCCGACAGCGCCAGCCGGCTGGCCGCCGTTGAGCGGCTTGGCCACTCCGTGGATCCGGAAACTCAGGCACTGCTGATACCGTATACCGATCTGCAGCATGAGCCTGACGCCCGCGTGCGCGAGGCGGCGGCAAACAGCCTGAAGCAGATTAAACAGCGTCTGCTGCTCGGCGATATTCTCGGGCAGGCGTTTATGGGGCTGTCGCTGGGGTCGGTTTTGCTGCTGGCAGCGCTGGGGCTGGCCATTACCTACGGGCTGCTGGGCGTCATTAATATGGCGCATGGTGAGATGCTGATGATCGGCGCCTACAGCTGCTGGCTGGTGCAGCAGGCGCTGGCTCAACTGGCGCCACAGTGGCTGGCTTTTTATCCGCTGATCGCCCTGCCGGTCGCCTTCCTGATAACCGGTGGTATCGGCATGGCGCTGGAACGCACCATCATTCGTCATCTCTATGGTCGTCCGCTGGAAACGTTGCTGGCCACCTGGGGGATTAGTCTGATGCTGATCCAACTGGTACGCATGCTGTTCGGTGCCCAGAACCTGGAAGTGGCAAACCCGGCCTGGCTCTCCGGCGGTCTGCAGGTTTTGCCGAACCTGATCCTGCCGTGGAACCGCCTG
>NZ_JBCNNS010000187.1:0-6196 GCF_039594335.1 Raoultella sp. | reverse complement strand
GTGATGATTAATGATGCGCGGCAGTTTATCTGGACCCAGCCACTACAGATGTTGTGGCCCGGTCTGGCGCTGTTTATCAGCGTGATGGCCTTTAACCTGGTGGGCGACGCGCTGCGCGATCGTCTCGATCCTCACCTGATCGCGGAGCACAGCCACTGATGCCGCAAAAGATCCAGTTAGAACAATTTACTCTGTGCGCCGCCCGCCCGCTGGTGACGGATCTGTCGCTGACCCTGCGTCGCGGGCAGGTGCTGGCTCTGCTGGGCAGCAGCGGTTGCGGGAAATCGCTGACCTGCGCCGCCGCGCTTGGCGTGCTGCCCCCCGGCGTCCGGCAAACCGCCGGACATCTGCTGCTGGACGGCATTCCGGTGCACGGTGAGCAGCTACGGGGCGGCACCGTTGCCACTATTATGCAGAATCCGCGCAGCGCCTTTAATCCGCTGTATACGATGGCGACTCATGCACGGGAAACCTGCCACGCCACCGGCCAGCCTGCGGATGAGGCGACGCTTATTGCCGCCATGGTCGCCGTCGGTCTGGAAAACCCGGCTCAGCTCCTTAAACGCTATCCCTTCGAGATGAGCGGCGGTATGTTGCAACGAATGATGATCGCCCTCGCCCTGCTGAGTAGGGCGCCTTTTATCTTCGCCGATGAACCCACCACCGACCTCGATGCCGTGGCACAGGGACGTATTCTGGATCTGCTGGAAGAGATTGTCTCCTGCCGCGGCCAGGGCCTGCTGCTGGTCACTCACGATATGGGCGTAGTCGCGCGACTGGCGCACGAGGTTGCGGTGATGGACCACGGGCACATCGTCGAGCATTGCGACGTCAACACCCTGTTCAGCGCTCCCCGGCATCCGGTGAGTCAACGGCTGCTGGCAGCACATCTGGCGCTGTACGGCATGGAGTTTGCAGAATGAACTTACTGAACGTTACCGACGTCAGCCACGATTACCCGCACCATCCGGGCGTGCTCCGCGACGTCAGCCTGAGCATCCAGGCGGGTGAAACGGTAGCGCTGCTCGGACGCAGCGGCTGCGGTAAAAGCACCCTGGCGAGGATGCTGGTCGGCCTTGAGACACCGGATAAAGGCGAGATAACCTGGCGCGGAACGCCAATTTATACGCTAAAAGACGAAGCGCAGCGGGCGTTTCGTCGCGATATCCAGTTGGTTTTTCAGGATGCACAAAGCGCAGTGAACCCGCGTAAAACGGTGCATGAGATCATCAGTGAACCGTTGCGCCATCTGTTTCGCTTCGCGCGCGATGAGCGCCAGGCGCAGGTCGAAACGATAATGCAGGCGGTGGATCTTTCTCCTCTCCTGCTCGACAAACGCCCGCACCAGCTTAGCGGTGGGCAGCTACAGCGCGTTTGCCTGGCGCGGGCGCTGGTTGTGCGCCCCCCTTTGCTGATCCTCGATGAGGCCGTCTCGAATCTTGACCTCGTTTTGCAGGCGGAGATCGTTGCGTTGCTGAAGCGTCTGCAGGTACAGTTTTCTACCGCCTGCCTGTTTATCACGCACGACCTGCGACTGGTAGAGCGTTTTTGTCAGCGGGTGATGGTGATGGAGAGCGGGCAGATTGTTGAAACCACCGCAGTCAACACACCGCTGCGCCTTCAGTCAATGGCGGGCCGGGCACTTCAGCGTGCGGTCCTTCCCGCTTTTCCACTGACCCTTGCTAAAGAGAAACGACCATGCAGCGCGTAACCCTGACTCTTGATGACGATCTTCTGGCAACCCTGGACGCGCTGAGCGCCCGACGCGGCTATCACAACCGTTCGGAGGCAGTGCGTGATATCTTGCGCAATACGTTGATGCATGAAGATGCACAACAGCCCGAACAGCGCGGTTACGCGGTGCTTTCCTATGTCTATGAGCATGAAAAGCGCGAGCTGGCAAGCCGGCTGATTGCCACACAGCACCACCACCATGACCTGTCCGTTGCGACGCTGCACGTGCATATCAGCCATGACGACTGCCTGGAGATTGCCGTCCTTAAAGGCGAGATGGGCGAGGTGCAGCATTTTGCCGATGAGGTGATTGCCCAGCGCGGCGTACGCCATGGTCATTTGCACTGCTTAACGGCTTCAGATGAGCATACGCACCGCTGAAGCGCAATACCGCCTGATAAACCACGGTAATTAACGTGGTTTATCAACAGTTGATAAACCAAGTAAATGATACGCTTTCACAACTTTTCTACCTTCCTATAATAGCCGCTCATTTAACGATCTCGTTATGGCGAGGCTCCTGCACAAATACAAGTTACCGCCCTGCTGGTATCGAGAGAGACCACTCAGGGAAATACAGGCATCCATCGAATCAAGGTGTTGCCAAGGTAACTTCTGACGGCATTCATGCCAGGCAGATACGTTGTGCAGTGCTAAAACCAGGACGTAGGGATCTGCCTGTGCTCATCCTGTCTTGTTCGCCCCTATGAGTGATTTTTTATAGGGAATTACACTATGTCTTCAATGCAACACTGCGCCGCGCACCTGGCCACCTCCGCCTTCGATGGCGATGCGATTGCCCAGTACATGCGTACCGATTTTATCACTCTGCCCGAGCACCTCAGCGTCTATGAAGCACGGGAGCTCTTTGTCTCGCAGCTCACCAGTGACGATATTCCAGGCCAGGTCTTTGTGGTGGCCGGAAAGAAGCTGCGCGGCAGTTTATCGATTAAAAAGCTGCTTCAGGAGAGCGATACGGCGCAATCCATTCGCTATTTGATGGACAGTTGCCTGTTCCGCGTGAAGCCCGATGATGAGCGCCAGGAAGTCGTCGCCGAACTGAGCGAACGCGGACTCGACCTGGTGCCGGTGGTTGAAAAAGGTGAACTGGTCGGCTGCCTGATGGAAAAAGAGATTGCCCATCTGCTGGAAGACGACGTTACTGAAGATGTGCAGCGCCAGGGCGCAACGCTCCCGCTGGAGAAGCCCTATCTGGAGATCAGCCCGTGGACGCTGTGGAAGAAACGTTCGGTGTGGTTGTTGCTGCTGTTCGTGGCGGAAGCTTACACCAGCAGCGTCATTCAACATTTTGAAGAGGCGCTGGAATCCGCCATTGCGCTGGCCTTCTTTATTCCGTTGCTGATCGGCACCGGCGGTAACAGCGGTACGCAGATCACCTCCACGCTGGTCCGTTCCATGGCGCTCGGGGAAGTACGCTTGCGCGATATGGGCCGGGTGATTCGGAAAGAAATGACGACATCGTTGCTGATTGCCATCACTCTGGGTCTGGCGGGCTGCCTGCGCGCCTGGATGATGGGCATCGGCATGGAGATCACCCTGATTGTCAGCCTGACGCTGGTATGCATTACGCTGTGGAGCGCGGTGGTATCGTCAGCGATCCCTCTGACGCTCAAGCGTCTGGGCATCGACCCGGCGGTGGTTTCAGCGCCGTTTATCGCCACGCTGATCGATGGCACCGGGCTGATTATCTACTTCAAAATCGCCCAGTATTTTCTTGGTCTGGACGGGTAACCCCGTGGGCAGCGTCCCATAAAAGGAGGCTGCCCTCGTCTTATGCCTCTACCAGCGCCTGGGCGCAGGCCCAGGCGGAAGACCATGCCCACTGGAAGTTATAGCCGCCCAGCCAGCCGGTCACATCCATCACTTCACCGATAAAATAGAGCCCCGGCACCTTGCGTGCTTCCATGGTCCGCGACGACAGTTCGTGAGTATCTACGCCGCCGAGAGTCACCTCAGCCGTACGGTAGCCCTCGGTGCCGTTGGGCTGCACGCGCCAGGCGGTCAACGTCTCCACCAGCATTTCCTGCTCACGCACGTTGAGTTGTTTTAGCGTGACGTCCGGAATTTGCCCCAGCAGCTGCAGGCACTCCACCAGCCGCTTAGGCAACTGCATGGCGAGGGTATTTTTCAGGCTTTGATTCGGATGTTCGCTACGCTGATCGTTAAGGAAATCATCAAGATGACAATCCGGCAGCAGATTGATAGTGACAAACTCACCCGGCTGCCAGTAGCTGGATATTTGCAGTACCGCTGGCCCGGAAAGCCCGCGGTGGGTAAACAGCAGATTCTCGCGAAACAGCGTGCCGTCCTGTGCGGTAATGGTTGATGGCACCGACACGCCCGAAAGCACCTGCAACTGCTCAAGCAGCGGTTTATGCAGAGTAAAGGGCACCAGGCCCGCACGGGTCGGCAGGACCTTGAGGCCAAACTGCTCGGCAAGCTTATAGCCGAACGGCGACGCGCCCAGCCCGGGCATCGACAGGCCGCCGGAGGCCACGACCAGTTTTTTCGCCGCCACCTCGTCACCATTGAGCTGTAACCTGTAGCCTTCATCATCGCGTTCTACGCCGATAATTTCGCTACGCAGGCGAATTTGCACGCCGCCTTTCTCACATTCGGCCAGCAGCAGGTTGACGATTTGCCCGGCGGAGTCATCGCAAAACAGCTGGCCAAGGGTCTTCTCATGCCAGGCAATTCCGTGCTTGCCTACCAGTTCGATAAAATCCCACTGGGTATAACGCGCCAGCGCAGATTTGCAAAAATGCGGATTCAGGCTGAGGTAAGCTGCAGGCTCAATATACATATTGGTAAAGTTGCAGCGGCCACCGCCGGACATCAGGATTTTACGGCCCGGCTTTTTGCCATTCTCCAGCAACAGCACGCGCAGCCCCGCCTGGCCCGCCTGCGCTGCACAAAACATTCCCGCCGCCCCGGCGCCAATTACAACGGCATCAAACCTTTCCACACAACCTTCCTCATATCCCGATTGTCGGGAATTGTAAATTTTTCACGCTGGTCGCACCAGCATGAAAATCCATGTATTCATGTACATTATTGAAAGATATAAGATTACTCTCAAGCGGGTAAAATCCCGACCGGAAGAAAATCAAAAAAAGTCTATATTTCACTTTGCCCGCGCCGCTAAAGTCACTGATAATGCGCCGCGTTCATGTCCTCAAAATGGCGTAACGTCCTATGCTACATTTATTTGCCGGTCTGGATTTACATACCGGACTATTACTATTGCTTGCTTTAGCTTTCGTGCTGTTTTACGAAGCGATTAACGGTTTTCATGATACCGCAAACGCTGTTGCTACTGTGATTTACACACGCGCAATGCGGTCACAACTTGCTGTTGCGATGGCGGCCCTCTTCAACTTCTTCGGTGTTCTGTTGGGGGGTCTTAGCGTCGCTTATGCCATCGTGCATATGCTGCCGACCGATCTGCTGCTTAACATGGGTTCCGCACATGGCCTCGCCATGGTGTTCTCTATGCTGCTGGCAGCGATTATCTGGAACCTCGGCACCTGGTATTTTGGCCTTCCGGCCTCCAGTTCGCACACGCTGATCGGCGCTATCATCGGGATTGGTTTAACCAATGCGCTGATGACCGGCACATCCGTGGTTGACGCGTTGAATATCCCGAAAGTCATGGGTATTTTCGGCTCACTTATCATCTCACCAATTGTAGGTCTGGTGGTCGCGGGCGGCCTGATTTTCATTTTGCGTCGTTACTGGAGCGGTACCAAAAAACGTGCTCGTATTCACCTGACTCCCGCAGAACGTGAAAAGAAAGACGGCAAGAAAAAGCCGCCATTCTGGACCCGTATTGCCCTGATTCTGTCCGCCATTGGCGTATCGTTCTCCCACGGTGCTAACGACGGCCAGAAAGGCATTGGTCTGGTCATGTTGGTGCTTATCGGCGTGGCGCCGGCAGGTTTCGTCGTGAATATGAATGCCTCCGGCTATGAGATAACCCGAACCCGCGATGCGGTGAACAACGTGGAAACTTTCTTCGAACAGCGCCCTGAGCTGTTGAAAAAGGTCACCGGCGTTGATCAACTGATTCCGTCTCCGGAGACCGGGACAGCCGCCAGCGGCGATGAGTTCCATTGCCATCCGGCGAATACCATCAACGCGCTGAATCACGTGAAGACGGCGCTGACCGGTATTGAAAGCTATGACTCGCTCTCCATTGATCAGCGTAGTCAGCTGCGTCGCATCATGCTGTGCATTTCCGACACCACCGACAAAGTCGCGAAGCTACCGGAAGTGAATGCTGATGATCAGCGCCTGTTGAAGAAACTGAAAACCGATATGCTGAGCACCATCGAGTACGCGCCAATCTGGATCATTATGGCCGTGGCGCTGGCGCTGGGTATCGGCACCATGATCGGCTGGCGTCGCGTGGCGACCACTATCGGCGAGAAGATCGGTAAGA
>NZ_JBCNNS010000186.1:0-6216 GCF_039594335.1 Raoultella sp. | reverse complement strand
CTGTATAGCCTGATGGATAATGTGCCAATGGAATATGGTAAACAGCAGGCCTCGCTCTCCGGTTGGGAAAACAGCGCAATTTATAATATTGTCAGTGAAAACAGGACCGATATTAACGGAACCTTATTATCTGAATCGGAGTTTGGCCTGTGGTTCCGTCATAAATGCGTGCGTTATTTTAACAAGAACGCGCAGATGGAAGAGATCGCCGACTTGATTACGCAGGTAGACCATTTCATCACCGGCTGGAAATCCTCAGACAGCAGCGCAGAATATAAAAATACGCAAGCGTTGCTCCAGAGCATCCACATTCATTGCCAGAAAATCAGCAGTCAGCTCGGGGTTATTTTCAGCAGTCTGTCGCAGATGCAGAACGGCAAAGACTCCCTGACCAGCTTGCTAAACCGCCGCTATCTGCCGGTGGTCCTCAAGCATGAGGTCACGCTCGCCATGGAACATGAACTGCCGATGACGGTGGCGATTGTCGATATCGACCATTTTAAAGAGATTAATGATAACTGGGGTCACATGGTGGGCGACCGGGCAATCAAGCACGTTGCCGACTTGCTCAGCAATAATATCCGCTCCAGCGATTATATCTTTCGCTATGGCGGCGAAGAGTTTCTGCTGGTTCTGGTGGAAACCGGTGCTGCCGAAGCCTTTATGCTCCTTGAGCGCTTACGTAAAAGCATCAGCCAGTTGCCGTTTAACGTCGGCGGAGAGACCAATATTACCATTACCACCAGTACGGGCTACGCCGCGCATAGCGGCCACCCGGATTATAACCGGCTGCTGCGCAACGCTGACAGCGCGCTGTACGTGGCCAAGCGTAGCGGGCGCGACTGCGTGAAGATGCATCAGGATGAGCAGGACCCGCAGCATTAAAGCGTCGCGCCCCGGCGCTCAGAACAGCACTGGCAATCCTAATCCACGCATCACCTCATGCAACGTTTGCTGTGTCAGTCGATGCGCCCGCTCGCTACCCTCACGCAGCAGCTCCAGCAACATGCCTTTATCCGCAATATAGGTCGCCCGGCGTTGCCGAATCGGCGCCAGCAGCGTCTGCAGACACTCCTCCAGCGCGTTTTTACACTGTCGGTCGCCCAGCCCGCCGCGTTGATAATGCGCCTTCATCTCGGCGACGAAAGCAGGATCGGGATGAAAAGCATCAAGGTAAGTAAAGACAACGTTGCCTTCGATTCGGCCAGGATCGCTGACCCTCAGGTGGGTTGGGTCGGTATACATTGCGCCGACCGCGCGGTGAATCTGCTCTTCACTGGCCGAGAGCGTAAGAGTATTACCTAGCGATTTTGACATCTTGTTGCCGCCGTCAATGCCCGGCAAGCGGCTGACATCGCTGAGCAGCGCCTGGCAGTGTTGCAACACTGGCGTCGTGGTCAGGCTATTCATTTTGCGGACGATCTCATTGGTCTGCTCGATCATCGGCAGCTGATCGTCGCCAACCGGTACCAGACCGGCTTTAAACGCGGTGATATCGGCCGCCTGGCTGATAGGATAGGCCAGAAAGCCGACCGGAAGCGAACGGGAGAAGCCCTTCTGGGCTATTTCACTTTTGACCGTCGGATTACGCTCGACGCGGGCGACGGTGACGATATTCATATACAGCGCGCTCAGCTCCGCCAGGGCGGGAAGCGCCGATTGCAGGCAAATCGTGGTCTTACGCGGATCGATACCCACCGCCAGATAATCGGCCATCACCTCAAAGATATTGCTGCTGATTTTCTGCGGATCGCTGCCGTTATCGGTTAATCCCTGCAGATCGGCGACGAGGATAAACTGTTGATAGTCGTGCTGAAGCTGCACGCGCTGACGTAGCGATCCCACGTAGTGGCCGAGATGCAGCTGGCCGGTGGGGCGATCGCCGGTAAGAATAGTTGGGTTGGTGTTCATCAGAGACTCCTTACGATGCGGTTAAGCCGAAAGACGTCGCTGAGAAACAATAAAGCCGCCTTCCGGCGGCTTTAAAATGGATATGTGAATCGTGCCGCCTGTTATGCAGGCAGCCACCAACGATATGGGCGGGTAATAACGACGATTCTGTTCATGGGCCTATCCTGCCATGAAAGACAGCGGCAGTGAAAGCGGTTTTTTAGTTAGCGATACACCGGCAGCAGGTTAAAGCTGGATAGAATATGAATGATCGCGTTGGCGCCGCCGAAACATAAAATCAGGATAATCATGGCATTGCCACCCCAGACTCGATAGACAGGGCTCCCAAAACGCCTGCGCGAGGCGTGCGCCAGCAGGGCGGGGACAATTGCTGCCCAGATGGTGGCGGCGAGACCGGCGAAACCGATGGCGTAGATAAAACCGTTGGGCCACAGCAGCCCGCCGATAATGGGCGGCAGGAAGGTGACCAGCGCCGTTTTAAAACGTCCCTGATGGCTATCGTCGAACTTAAACAGATCCGCCAGATAATCAAACAGACCGAGCGTGACGCCAAGGAACGAACTGGCGACGGCGAAATTTGAAAAGACGGTCAGCAGTAAATCCAGGGTTGAACTGTTCAGCAGGCCGCTTAAGGTTTGCACCAGCACGTCGATATTGCCGCCTTTCCCGGCGATATCGATAAACGCCGGGCGCGGAATATTGCCCATCGTACCAACCAGCCAGATAATATACAGCACCAGCGCCATCAGCGTGCCGAGCAGCAGGCAGCGACGAATGATAAGTGGGTCTTTACCGTAGTACTTCATCAGGCTGGGGACATTGCCGTGATAGCCAAAGGATGCCAGACAGAACGGCAGCGTCATCAGAACGTAGGGCAGATACGACGCATGTGCTTCCGCGTGGTTGAACAGAATTGCGGGCTCCACGTGCCACATCAGGCCGCCAAAGGTCATAAAAAAGGTGAGAATTTTGGCGCCCAGCACGATGGTGGTCATCCGGCTGACCGCTTTCGTACTCAGCCAGACGATAAAGGCGACGACCAGCGCGAACGCCAGACCGCCTAAGCGTGCGGGAACCGCGAGATGCATTTGCGCAAAAGTATGCTGAATAACCGAACCGCTGGCGGAGATATAGGCATAGGTCAAAATATATAATACGAAGGCCACAGTCAGGCCGTTAATAATATTCCAGCCGTTGCCTAGTAAATCTTTAGTAATCGTGTCGAAGCTGGCGCCAATATGATAATTCAGATTGGCTTCGAGGATCATTAGCCCCGAATGCAGCATACAAAACCAGGTAAATACCAACGCCAGCAGCGACCAGAAAAACCAGGCACCGGACATAACCACCGGTAATGAGAACATGCCTGCACCAATAATAGTGCCGCCGATAATCATCGCCCCGCCAATCAGCGATGGCGTATTAGTTGAGACCGCTTTTGACACCGATAATGTAGCCATAAGGTTATTCCTCACGTGGCTATATATTAAGTAACCGGGTTGCGGGAAAACGGCTACCCTGGCGCAACCCGAGCGATTGAGCTTATTCGTCTGTATTCGACATTAAAGGCGCTCCCGTTGCGAGAGCGCCCGGGGCTGGGTTATTTCACCGGTTTCAGTCTGGCGACGAAGTGGCGTAATACCGGCGGCTCATAGGTAAAGGTCAGGCCCTTAATCGTGGCGGCGCGGGCCTTAACGGCAATCAGCGCATCAGCGATATAGTCCATATGATCGTTAGTATAAACGCGGCGCGGAATGGTCAGGCGCAGCAGCTCCATCGGCGAGGCCTTCTGCTGGCCGGTTTCCGGGTCGCGGCCCAGCAGCAGGGAACCGATTTCCACGCTGCGGATACCCGCTTCCAGGTACAGCTCGTTGTTTAACGCGTGCGCCGGGAACTGCTCTGCCGGGATATGCGGCAGCAGCAGTTTGGCATCGACAAACACCGCATGGCCGCCGGTCGGATACTGAATCGGAATGCCGCCTTCGCGCAAGCGTTCGCCAAGGTATTCCACCTGATTGATACGATAAGCGAGATAATCCTCGTTGGTCCCTTCTGCCAGCCCGATAGCCAGCGCCTCCATATCGCGTCCCGCCAGGCCGCCGTAGGTGACAAAGCCTTCCATCGGTACGCAGCGAATACGCACTTCGTTGAATAGATCTTCGTCATCGCGGAAGCAGCACAGGCCGCCGATATTCACCATTGGGTCTTTCTTGGCGGACATGGTCAGCATATCGCCGTACTGGTACATCTCGAGAATAATCTCTTTCACCGATTTATCGGCATAGCCCTCTTCACGCTGTTTAATAAACCAGGCGTTTTCGCAGAAGCGGGCGGAGTCGATCACCACCGGAATATTATTCCGGCGGGCTATCTGATAGACCTCACGCATATTCGCCAGCGATACCGGCTGGCCGCCGGAGCTGTTACAGGTGACGGTAGTAATAATCGCCGCCACATTTTCTGCGCCATGTTCGGCGATGGTCGCTTTCAGTAAATCAATGTCGAAATTGCCTTTCCAGTCGTACCACGACGTAGTGTCGAAGGCTTTTGGCGTCACTACGTTGATGGCTTTCGCGCCGTTGAGTTCGACATGGGCGGCGGTGGTATCGAAATGGAAGTTGGAAATAAATACCGGATGCGCCGACTTGCGGCGGGCAATCAGGCTCGGGAACAGAATCTGCTCTGCGCCGCGTCCCTGGTGGGTCGGAATGGTGTACGGATAGCCGATAATCTCTTTGACCTTCTCGCACAGGTGCTGATAGTTACGCGACCCGGCGTAAGCCTCGTCGCCCATCATCAGCCCGGCCCACTGATGGTCGCTCATCGCGCCAGTGCCGGAGTCGGTTAGCAGGTCGATATAAACGTCCTGACTATTGAGCAAAAACGGGTTATAGCCTGCTTCTGCCAGGGCTTTGACACGATCGTCAAAGGTGGTCATGCGAATGTTTTCGACCATTTTAATGCGGAACGGCTCAGGGATACGTTTCATTTATTTTCTCCATGGGAATGCTGTGCCGCGTTTGGCTATTCGGCGACAAATAACAGGCGCAACAAATAGCGACTCAACGCAGTGTTAAATTAATTTTATTTAGAGAGTGAACAGCAGCGGAGAATTAACGAGGGAAGTCGTTGGAGATACGGTGATCCAAATTATACCAGTCGTCCAGGCCGCCCTGGGCAATGAGGCGATAAATCGATTTTTGCGTCATGACATCGTCCTCTGTGGGTGAAGGGATGCCATAAAAATAAGGTAAAATGAGAAAATAACCACGATTAAAATCACAAAAAATTATTTATCGATAAGCGGAGTATAAAAATTTGACGCTTGTCGTAATTTTAGCGTTATTGATTATTTGATTAGCAGGCGATGATTTTTTGTTTTTTTATTACGCCAATAACGGCTTATTGAGTGGGGTTTTTAGCGCCTTCACAGCAATAAATGAAGGCGCAGGCGGGAGTTACATGCTGGAGAAGACGTTCATGATGATGCCGCCGGAAATAATCAGCACCATGGCGAGGATGGCCGGCAGATCCGGTTTTTGTTTGTAGAGGATCATTGAGCAGATGGTGACGCCGACGATACCAAAGCCGCACCACAGCGAGTAGGCGACGCCCACCGGAATCGTACTCATCGCGCGAGTGAGGGCGAAGTAGCACAGGCCGTAGGCGCAGACCACCAGTACCGATGGCGCCAGTTTGCTAAAGCCGTTGGTCTTTTTGATCATGGAGGTGCCGGTAATTTCGGAGCCGATAGACAGCGCCAGCCATAAAAATCCGAGGTTAAACATATGCGATTCCTTTTCCGTTAGTTGGCGACTTTTTTGTTCAGGGATGCTGCTGAAGCGGCCGGCTCAGCAGGGGTTTCTTCGCTCTCTTCGCTACCCATTTTGGAAAACAGGTTCATGATAACGATGCCGGCGGCAATAATGGCCATGCCGATAATCGCCGCAGTATCCGGATGTTGTCCGTAAAACGCCATCCCCAGCGTCGAAACCACCAGGATCCCGGTACCAGACCAGGTGGCATACGCCAGGCCAACGGGAATATATTTTACCGCGCGGGAAAGAGAGTAGTAGCAGGTGCAGTACAGCAGCACCAGCAGCCCGAGCAGCAGCATTTTGGTGCTCCCTTCGCTGCTACCGAACATTTTCAGGGTCGAAGTAGCTGAGGTTTCCGAAAGGATAACCAACAGCATCCATAGCCAACATTTTGTTTTTGAAGACATAATAAACTCCGGATCTATTTATTAAGGTAGGGTTCTTTTTTTCTGTTTTTCAAAAAATCGCTAGCGGCATCGGTTAACTG
>NZ_JBCNNS010000185.1:0-6230 GCF_039594335.1 Raoultella sp. | reverse complement strand
AATCGTCTGTCTCGCGGAAAGATTTCCAC
The DNA here is from genome assembly GCF_039594335.1 of Raoultella sp. Taxonomy (NCBI): domain Bacteria; kingdom Pseudomonadati; phylum Pseudomonadota; class Gammaproteobacteria; order Enterobacterales; family Enterobacteriaceae; genus Klebsiella; species Raoultella sp. The sequence continues at coordinate 6,201 of NZ_JBCNNS010000185.1, read as the reverse complement.
TTGATGTACTCTGCGCGATCAAAGTAGTTGCTGATATCTTTGATGGCCGCCACCTCTTCCATTGACTCTTTGAGGAAGAATTTCGGGCCCGCAGAGCCAATAAACGGCATGTGCGCGGCGGCGGAGACTTTTGAAATATTACGTATCAGCGCCACATCCTGCGCGCTGGCATCAAACTCATAAGCGGAGATCACTGCCGCAATCGGCTCTCCACCCGGGGTGTCGTATTCAGCGATATAGGTCTGCTTGTACAGGCCGCTCTGAACAATTTCTGGAGAATCCTCGAAATCCTGACGCAATTCTTCTTTCGACAGATCGAGGAGTTCCAGCTTCACGTTCTGGCGAAAGTCAGTTTTGCTCACCAGGGACTGAAGGCCACGCCACACGGACTCCACTTTCTGGAACGCGTCATTGTGCATAACTTCATCAAGCTGACGGCTGATCTGGAAATCCAGTTCAGCGATATGGTAGTCCAGTAATGTCTTATCGAGCTTCTCGACTTTCTGACCGGACTTGTGCAGACACTGCATGAAAACCTGAACAGCGGCGGTAACACGTTCATCGGCCGAGGTTTCCGCCATTACGGTATTATCTTCAAACCCATTCAGATCACCCATTTCAGCGACCGGAGTTAAATTAATTTTGTCAAACAGTGAGGCATATACACCGTTCTGTGGCAGCATTTTTTCAACTGTGACTGCCCTTCCCTCATTCTGGATTTCATTATTTACTGACATCAGAATTTTCTCGTTAATATTCCGTTAAAGTTTCCAGACATTAATCCTGGGCCGGGGCAAGCGCATTCAATTCACTGCGCAGTTCATCGGAAAGAGCAGGATCTTTTAAAATGATTTCCAGTTCTTTCCTGAAAGTAACGTTGTCCAGCAGATTGGATTTCAAATCACGTAACAAATTACGCATAGCAAGCATCACACGGAGCTGTGGAATTTGCCGCGCTATCGCCTCAGGTTCAAAATCCTTCATATCCTGAAAGACCAGCTTCACATTTTCTTCGGAGCCATCGTTGGCGAGAGTATTTTTAACGGTGAGATAAACTTCGGGATTAAGATCCGCGAGAACGCTGTTGAAATTGCTCATAGTGATATTGATTTTTTCGCGCTCTGAAAGCGTCCCTTGCGCCTTACCATTGCTGAAGTCACCGACACTCAGGAGCTTCAATGGCAGCTCAACTTTCTTCTGCGCGCCTCCCGTCACCAGATCCAGCTTTATATTTACACGCGCACGAGGTATCTCATTCTGAAATGATTCAGACATATATATTTATCTCCTGAATAAATTAGTCCCTTTGCCGGACAGAGTATCGCCATATAAAAAAGAGTTTTTTATTTTAACCAGTAATTTGCTTTAACGTAAAGCAGGTAAAAAGAAGAGTGATGATTTCAGAATACTCATAAGATATTTAACGATAGTGTAAACACCGCATCATCACTGGATTTTCAGGTTAAATCGATCAACCATTCTCAAAAAAAATAAAACAACAACCGCATTAAAATAAGAATATTACCCGATCATTGTGAGGAAAAATCTCATATTTAAAAAACAGAGTCATATTAAATCTGCCACGTCTTTGTAAAAAGACAATTCATAAAATGAATGAGTGATATTCTTGTACCTCTGGCATAGATAATAATCATCCGAATTAATGGACGGTGTCACATATATAAAAAGGAGCGCTCTACGGCCCACCATGATCAGGGAGTCTCCAAAAGGTCAATGACGTCAACGTGTTGACTTTGCCATACGATATGGCGCCTGATGAAACCGAAAAACAGTGCGCGCCAGTAAGGGGAAATGGATACAATGCAGAACGGACTTTCTGCAAAGCAGTGCAGAGCTCATCCACGGTCGCGAAACCCTTCGCAATCTCAGACTTCACGTCAGGCGGCTAAATGAAATACATCTCTTTCAGTGACATGCAACAGCAGAGCGAAGCGGCAGCACGTTCACCTCGTTTGCGTGCACATCGTAATTTTCACCCGGAATTAACCGATCCCGTTCAACGTCTGGCGATCGCGATGGAACCGGGAACCTATATTCGCCCTCATCGTCATCCGCACACTTTTGAGCTGCTGTTAGCTCTCAGCGGGCGCTTTGTGGTACTGACTTTTGATGATCTCGGTTACGTCACTCGCCGCATCGTATTAGGCGAAGAGTGTACGGCGTTAGAAATGGATGCCGGGACCTGGCATGCGGTTCTGTCGCTGGATGCAGGCGGCGTCATTTTTGAGGTCAAACACGGCGGTTATCAGCCGGTTGCTGCCGGGGATTATGTCTCGTGGGCGCCGGCGGAAGGTGAAGCGGGGACGCTGGAGTTGATGGAATGGTATCGTCACGCAGAAGTTGGCGACGGTGGACACCTTCGCTCGCTCTGACCGGGGCGGTTAACACAAGTCCGCTGCAAGGAAGCGGCGGATGAATATCTTCCCCCCCCCCCGAGAATAAACAGCCATCATAAATATAAGAAAAAACAAAATCCCGCGCGCTGACTGACCTGTGCTGATATATATTCACCCCGGCAGGGTTTTCTCACTGCGAATCTCCCCGGCAACCTGCAATGCCATCGTGCTAAACGCGCGCGCTGCGGCGCTCTGCCAGGCCTCTTTGTGCTGCAGCAGGCACGCCGTTCGCTCCAGCAGTACCGGCGTAAGCATCACCGCAACCAGATTGTCGCAACCCTGCACGATAGCGGCCGGTAACAGCGTACCAAGCTGGGTATGCTGAATCGCCGTCAACACCGCGCTGATAGAGTTAGCCTCCATGTGCACCATTGGCTGAATACCATGCTGCCGGCAATAGCTGTCGATTTGCCTGCGCGTCGCAAACTCCTCGCTCAATAAAATCAACGATTGCTGATTGAGCGCCCCCAGCTTCATGTATCGGTGGCCCGCCAACGGATGATGCCGCGCCACCACCAGCGCCAGCGTTTCGCTGAACAAAGGCGCGGCCACGATATCCCGCGAGCCGCTATCGGCAAAAGCAATCCCGGCATCCAGCTCATCGTTAAGCAATAACGCTTCCATCCGGTCCTGGGCCATTTCACGTATTGTCAACGTGATGTTCGGATAACGCTGATAAAAAGCCGCTACCAGCGGCCCCATAAAGTAGGTCGTAAACGTCGGCGTCATCGCCACCCGCAGTGTTCCCCGCTGCAGGTCTTCTACATCCAGCAGCGCTCGTTTGCCTTCTTCCAGATCCTGTAGCACCCGGCGGGCGTAAATAAGCCAGATCTCGCCGGAATCGGTCAAACGAATCTGCCGTCCGCTGCGGTCAAATAACAGGACGCCCAACATCTCTTCAAGCTGGCGGATCTGTTGTGAAAGAGCCGGTTGCGAAACATGCAGAGCTGTTGCGGCTCGGGTAAAACTGCGCTGTTCCGCAACTGCCAGAAAACAGGTGAGATGGCGTAGCAGCATGGACAACCTCATAAGTAAAACAAATAGATTAAATCATAAATAAGTCTTTTAACTTATAAAACAAAATGCGTACTCTGACCCTGTGTATAACCGAAAGATTCACCTTCCCGCAACTTATCTGCTTTCATCTCCGGAGCCGCTATGTCCGTTCACGATACCTATCTTCAGCACGCCACCGCTCTCGCCAAAGCCAATGTTGCAAACGGCGGGCGTCCGTTTGCTGCACTCATCGTCCACAGAGATGATATTGTCGCCCGGGCCGTCAACACCCTACATCAAAACGGCGATCCGACCGCACATGCCGAACTCAACACCATTCGCGACGTTTCACTGCGTCTGGGCAGCCAGGTGCTCAACGAGTGCATCATTTATGCCAGCGGTCAGCCCTGCCCGATGTGTCTGAGCGCTATCTATTTGACTGGCATACGCGAGGTTTATTTCGCCAACAGTCACCGGGATGGCGAGCCCTTCCGGCTCTCCACTGCCGCAATCTACCGACAGCTAAATCAACCGCCAGAAGCGCAATCACTCCCGATTCACCATAGCCCTCAGCCCGAGGGCCTCGCGCTTTATCAGCTGTGGGCGGATAGGCAAAAATGAGCCCAGGGTCCCGCAACAGCCTGATACTTCTGGTGCTGGTACTGGTCGGCATCAATATGCGCCCGCTTTTGACTTCCATCGGCCCACTTCTTCCCCGGCTCCAACAGGCCAGCGGAATGGGGTTTACCCTCGTGTCACTACTCACCGCGATCCCGGTCATCGCAATGGGACTCCTGGCGCTGGCAAGTCCGTGGACACAGCGCCATATCAGTGAAAATCGTGGGATCGTGCTGAGCCTGATGATGATTGCCTCAGGCGCTGTGCTTCGTGAATTTACGCCGCATAGCGGGCTGTTGCTGAGTAGCGCCCTGCTCGGCGGGATCGGAATTGGTATTATTCAGGCAACGATTCCGGCAGTGATAAAGCGTCAGTTCCCCCAACGAACGCCGCAGGTCATGGGCCTGTGGTCAGCGGCGCTGATGGGCGGCGGAGGTCTGGGAGCCGCATTGACGCCATGGCTGGCGCAGCACAGCGCCCTTTGGCATTACGCGCTCGCCTGGTGGGCTCTGCCCGCCATCGCGGCGCTGTTTGGCTGGTGGTCCATCAGCCGCATGCAGCCTGCCGGGCCACAGCGGGTCACTCCCCTAAGCAGGTCTGTTTTCCGTCGCCGCCGCGCCTGGACCCTCGGGATTTACTTCGGCCTGATTAATGGCGGCTACGCCAGCCTGATCGCCTGGCTGCCGCCCTATTATATGCAGTTGGGCTACAGCGCCCAGTTTAGTGGAACCCTGCTGGCCATGATGACCATAGGCCAGACCGCAGGTGCGCTGCTGATACCAATGCTGGCTCGTCACGACGATCGCCGCAGCCTGTTGCTATTGACGCTGATGTTGCAGCTTATTGGTTTCTGCGGGTTCATCTGGCTGCCGCTACAGGTCCCGCTACTGTGGGCAGTATGCTGCGGCGTAGGCTTAGGTGGCGCATTTCCCTTGTGCCTGGTACTGGCCCTCGATCACGCCCGCCATCCGGCGATTGCCGGCCGACTGGTGGCCTTTATGCAGGGCATCGGTTTCATGGTGGCCGGCGCCTCCCCATGGTTGTCGGGCCTGCTGCGCAGCCTGAGCGGCGACTATGTGCTGGACTGGACGTTTCATGCCATCTGCGTCGCCGCTCTGATGGGCGTCACCCTGCGTTTTGTACCGGCACACTATCCGCAAGCATGGCGTCAGCCGGAACCCGCCGCCGATTAAGCCCGAATGTTGCGGTGTGGGAGAGCATTTCCCGCGCCGCATTGCCGGCATGCGCCAATAGAATAAATTCCAAAATCAAGCAGCTATAGCGTAAAAGCAGCTACGGCGAAAACCGTCGCCAAAATGGAATTTATTACCGAATGAAATTAATGTGTCGCCGAATCACGACAGTCGTAAGTAACTAAAAATTAATAAAAAAATGCCTCTTGTTTCCCTCATTTTTTAGGCGTACATTAGCGCCATCTGGAGCAGTTATCGCACAGAATTTCGCTCTGCCGCGGCCGCCAGAATCATCTGGTTTGACTGCGACAGATCAGAATCAACAATCAAGAGTAAATTCATTTAGGCGTTTCGCCGAGAACGCGGAGTGATGAGTCGTGAAATACTTTATTATGGGCGTATCTTTTATGGTCATCGTTTGGGCCGGTACTTTTGCCCTGATGATTTAAGCACCGCCAGAGTCAAAAAAACGGGAGCCCACGGCTCCCGTTTTTGTCGGTGTTGTTCCTGACTCCACCGTTATTCGAGGCTTTCACCGGCTGACTTGCCCAATGCAGGCAGCAGACCGTCGGCACGAAACATCGATTTGATCCCGCGAATGGCCTGGCGGATACGATCGCGGTTTTCGATAAGCGCAAAGCGCACATGGGTATCACCATAATCACCGAAGCCGATCCCCGGCGAAACGCATACTTTCGCGTCCTGCAGCAGCTTTTTCGCAAACTCCAGCGAGCCCAGCGCCGCATACTGCTCGGGGATCTTCGCCCAAACGTACATCGATGCCTTCGGACACTCGACCATCCATCCTGCTTCGTGCAGCCCTTTAACCAGCACATCGCGACGGCGCTTATATTGCTCGGCGATATCACGAACGCACTGCTGGTCACCTTCCAGCGCCGCAATTGCCGCGACCTGCAGAGGGGTGAAGGTGCCATAATCGTGATAGCTTTTAATACGCGCTAATGCATTGACCAGCG
>NZ_JBCNNS010000184.1:0-6258 GCF_039594335.1 Raoultella sp. | reverse complement strand
GTAAAATATTAACCGGCCGGATTTGATAATACTATTTAGTTATTTCATCAGCGGCTTTTTGGCCGGAGATAAATCACTCAGAGCTTCAGCTCAACTGCTCGCGAATAAGTTCGCCGAGTCGTTTAACCCCTTGCTCTTCTCTTTCTCCCCAGCCCCACGCGGTATTAAAGCGGAAAAATGACGTCCAGTTGGCGGTGATAGAGAACATTTTCCCGGGGGCGATACTGATATTATCGCGCAATGCCCGGGCGCTCAGCTCTCCGGCATCGGCCCCTTCCGGCAATTCGAGCCACAAAAAGTAGCCACTGTCGCTGTGATGGATTTTCACCTCGGCGGGTAGATGGCGCAGCAGCGCTTGCCAGGCCTGCTGTTTACGCTCCGCGAGCTGGCGACGCAGGCGGCGGAGGTGGGCGTCATAGCGCCGGGTAGAGAGGTAATCGACCAACGCCATCTGCATCGGCGAACTGGTGGAGAGCGTACTCATTAACTGTAGCTGCTGAATCCGTCGGGCATGTTTACCTGCCGCTACCCAGCCGATACGAAAACCAGGCACCAGGCATTTTGAGAACGAACTGCAGTGCAGCGTCATCTCCTGCCGGTCCCAGTATTTGGCGGGAAGCGGTTTTTCGCGGCCAAAATAGAGTTCACTGTAAACATCGTCTTCAATTAGCATCACGTTATAGCGGGCCAGCAGATCTACCAGTTGCGCCTTTTTCGCCGCGCTAAGCGTAAAGCCGAGCGGATTCTGCCCGTTGGTCATCAGCCAGCAGGCCTTGACCGGGTAACTCTGTAACGCCTGCTCCAGCGCGGCTAAATCAATCCCCTCTTTGACATCCGTCGCCACCGACAGCGCTTTCAGCCGCAGTCTTTCCAGTGCCTGCAGCGCGCCGTAAAAACAGGGGTTTTCCACCACCACCCAGTCGCCTGGTTCCGTCACCGCCTGCAGGCTGAGATTCAGCGCTTCCAGGGCCCCCGCGGTAATCACGATTTCATCCGGCGAGATATTCATCCCCTGTAGCGCGTAGCGGCGGGCGATCGCGTGGCGCAGATCGTCATTGCCTGGCGGTAAATTCTCAATGACGCTCATGGCGGTCGCGTTTTTGCTCACCTGCGCCAGCGAGCGATTAAGTTGCTGGAGCGGAAACAGCCGCGGGTCGGGGAATGCCGAGGCGAAGGGCAGCATCGAAGCCCGACGACTGGCCTGCAGCACCTCAAAAATGTAGGTGTTGATGTCCACCGACTCATCACGCGTAACCTGCGCAGGCGGTGGCGGCTGGCGTAGTCTGACCGGCTTTGGCGCCACGTAGTAACCGGACTGCGGGCGGGCAATAATCCGGCCCTGGCTTTCCAGCAATTGGTAAGCGTGGCTGACGGTCATAAAACTCATTCCGCTGCTGACCACCTGTTCGCGCAGCGAAGGCAGCCGATCGCCGGGTTGCCAGACGCCGAGCGCAATCTGTTCGGTCAACTGCTGCGCAAGCTGCTGATATTTTTTCATAAAGAGTCTCGCGGTTCAGGTTTAGGCCTATAGTATATCAGCCATAAAAAAATAGCCGTTTATAAAAACTGTTATATCTCTGGCCATTCTTGACTCTCTGTCCCTGCGCTATCGACGCCAGCGATTTTTTAGATCTAGTGATGAATAAATGCATTACATCTCATAATGTTACTCGGGGCCGCCGCGCGACCGTCGACCCGTGACAGGAAAACAGGACGTGACCGTGAGTATCGACAGTGGCAACGGCCTGTTGCAGTATAAAAACGGGAGCGACTGTCGCCTCGGGCTGGTCATGAACGAAGCGCAAATCCGCGCCGCGCCTGCCAGTGGCGCGACGGCGATCTCCGGCAGCGACAGTGCGCTGTGGAATCAGGCCCTTTTATCTTAATGACACGGAGCTTTCTATGGAAAATCAACAGTTGCAGGTCATCGCCCACTACTACACCCGTGCGGATGAGGTTGAGAACGTCGCAACCGCATTACACGCCCTCGCCGTAGCCACGCGTGAGGAGACGGACAATCTCTCCTATGCATTCTTCCAGTCCAGGGAAGATCGTCGCCACTTTGTGATCCTTGAGCGCTATCGCCACGCTGGCGGACTCGATGCACACCGGGCGATGCCGCATTTTCAGCATCTGGGACTTGAGGTGATTGCCCCGTTACTGGAAAGAAAAGAAGTACAGAGTTTTTTAGTTCCGCAGACGGATAACGACAGACCTTAGTCTGAATGCCCCATCAGGAAAAACCTTCACCACCGTCAGGAGCGCTGTCGTCGAATGGCAAGGCGCTGCACGCCCAGGCGATATCTTCCGGCGCGGCGTTCAGGCCCGGCGAATCTGACCGTTTCCCGACCCCGGTCGAGTGAGCGCCGGTACAAGATTCGCCGCGGCTCCCCCCTGCTTGTGGGTCATCATCATCGCGTCGCGAGGCTGGAACACCCAATAAAATCCATAACAGTCAGGCAACTGTTATTACAAAAAATAGGCTTTCTGCCTCTGCAACCCAAAACCCTCTCCGCCTAGAATTGCGCTGAATCAATTTTCTTGCGGAGTTCTGCATGTTCGGTCTTGATGCATTCCACCTGGCGCGAATTCAATTCGCCTTTACCGTCTCGTTTCACATTATCTTTCCTGCGATTACCATCGGCCTGGCCAGCTATCTGGCGGTACTGGAAGGATTGTGGCTGAAGACAAAAAATCCTGTCTGGCGCTCGCTTTACCACTTCTGGTCAAAGATTTTCGCCGTTAACTTCGGCATGGGCGTCGTCTCCGGTCTGGTAATGGCCTACCAGTTCGGCACCAACTGGAGCGGTTTCTCCGAGTTTGCCGGCAGTATTACCGGCCCTTTGCTGACGTATGAAGTCCTGACCGCCTTTTTCCTTGAGGCGGGATTCCTCGGGGTCATGCTCTTCGGCTGGAACCGCGTCAGCCCTGGCATGCACTTTTTCGCCACCTGCATGGTCGCCCTGGGAACCATCATCTCGACCTTCTGGATCCTCGCCTCCAACAGCTGGATGCAGACCCCGCAGGGGTTCGACATCGTTAACGGCCAGGTGGTCCCCGTCGACTGGTTCGCGGTTATCTTCAACCCGTCGTTCCCGTATCGTCTGTTTCATATGACGGTAGCGGCTTTTCTCAGCAGCGCGCTGTTTGTCGGGGCCTCGGCGGCGTGGCATCTGCTGCGCGGTAACAACACGCCGGCGATTCGCGCGATGTTTTCGATGGCGCTGTGGATGACGCTTATCGTTGCCCCCATTCAGGCGATGATTGGCGATATGCACGGTCTGAATACCCTCAAACATCAGCCGGCAAAAATTGCCGCCATTGAGGGACACTGGGAAAATCCTCCGGGCGAACCGACGCCCCTGCTGCTGGTTGGCTGGCCGGATATGGCGCAAGAGCGCACCCGCTACGGACTTGAGATCCCGGCTCTCGGCAGCCTGATCCTGACCCATAGCCTGGACAAACAGGTTCCCGCCCTAAAGGAATTCGCGCCGCAGGATCGCCCCAACGCCACCGTGGTCTTCTGGTCATTTCGCTTGATGGCCGGACTCGGCATGTTAATGATCCTGCTCGGTACGCTGGCACTGTGGCTGCGCTACCGCCAGCGTCTGTATCAGTCGAAACCCTTCCTGCGCTTTGCGCTGTGGATGGGCCCTTCCGGGCTGATTGCTATTCTCGCCGGCTGGGTCACGACCGAAGTGGGCCGCCAGCCCTGGGTGGTGTATGGCGTACAACGCACGGCTGATGCCGTCTCCGCCCATGGCGACCTGCATATGACCATCAGTCTGTTGACCTTTTTCGTCGTCTATAGCTCGGTATTTGGCGTCGGCTACAGCTATATGCTGCGCCTGATCCGCAAAGGACCGCAGGCCTTCAATCCACCGGTATCCGGTACCCCAGCCCGCCCGCTCTCTGCGGCAACCGACGGTTTTCAGCATAAGGAGTCACGCTAATGGGGATCGATCTCTCAGTTATCTGGTTCGTCATCATCGTCTTCGCCACCCTGATGTACATCGTGATGGATGGCTTCGATTTAGGGATCGGCATCTTGTTCACGACCACCCGCGATGCTGAAGACCGCGATGTGATGGTTAACAGCGTGGCGCCGGTCTGGGACGGCAACGAAACCTGGCTGGTGCTTGGCGGCGCCGGGCTGTTTGGCGCGTTTCCCCTCGCCTATGCGGTGATTATCGATGCCCTGGCAATTCCGCTGACGTTAATGTTAATCGGCCTGATTTTTCGCGGCGTGGCGTTTGAATTTCGCTTTCAGGCAACACCGTCGCATCGTCCGTTCTGGGATCGCGCTTTTCTCGGCGGTTCGCTGCTGGCCACCTTTTCCCAGGGGGTGGTTGTCGGGGCGGTCATTAACGGCTTTTCGGTGAGTGGCCGCGCATTCAGCGGCGGCATGCTCGACTGGCTGACACCGTTTACCCTGTTCTGCGGCCTGGGGTTGACCATCGCCTATGCGCTGCTGGGAGCCACCTGGCTGGTGATGAAGAGCGAAAATTCGCTACAGGACAAAATGCGCCATACCTCGCGGACGCTGCTGCTGGCCCTGCTGGCTACCATCGCCGTCATCAGCCTGTGGACACCGCTGGCACAACCCGCCATCGCTGCCCGCTGGTTCAGCCTGCCTGACCTCTTTTTCCTGCTGCCGGTTCCCCTGCTGGTGGTGGTGCTCGGGGTCTGGCTGTGGCGGGACCTGCGCAATCCTGAGCGTCACGCGCTGCCCTTTATTCTGACGCTGGGCCTGGTGTTCCTCGGCTTCAGCGGTCTGGGGATCAGTATCTGGCCGCACATTATTCCACCGGGCATTACGCTGTGGCAGGCCGCCGCGCCGCCGCAGAGCCAGGGGTTTATGCTGGTGGGCGCGCTGCTCATTATTCCGGTGATCCTGGGCTATACCTTCTGGAGCTACTACGTATTCCGCGGCAAAGTCCAACATGGTGAGGGGTATCATTGATGAATCAGTCACGACTGAAGCAATTATTATGGATGGTCGCGCTGTGGGGCACCAGCGTGCTGGCGCTGGGTGCAGTCAGTATGCTCTTTCGCTTTTTAATGACCGCGGCGGGGCTGAAAGTTTAATCCATCGCGCTCAGGATAACGCTGAGGAGCAGGCACTCCGGGGTATCTCCATTTTGAGTTACTGAAATTTCAAAGCGTATATCAATCATCGCCTCTCAGGCCCGACGCGTTCAGCGCGCCGGGTTTTTTTCACCTTTCGTCAGCAAAGGCTGACGCAGACTTTGCTCTTCTTTGATAACCCAATAATAAAGCTCAACAAATTCAGGGCATAGTAGTCCGACTCGTCTGTCACTGGAAATGGATATGCTCAGGAGATACGTTTCGGCATTGGTACTGATGTGTGCGTTATTTTCCGGCCATTTGCTGGCCCGCAAGCAAGGACATGAATACTTCCCGATACAAAGCCTCGAACAGCAACTGCTGCACGAGGCCGACAGTGATGAGCTGCGCAGTCAACGAGACGAGGCCGCCGCCGATCTCCGCGAGCGTCACCACTGGCAGAATGCGCGCAAACCGAAAATGCACTTCTGCCAGTAGCGTCTGCCGTAAATCAGGCGCCTTTACGCTTCGGCAGAGTTTTCAATAGCTCATCCGGGCTGACCGAGGCGACAATGCTCCCAGGAAGCGGCATCTTTAAAATATGATTTTTCATCTTGCCGATGACGTGCATTTCGCACGGGCGACAGTCGAATTTCAGCGTCAGCACTTCATCACCGTGAATGAGCTGCATCGGCGTCGCTTTCCAGCTCTTAATCGAGCCCTTGGCCTGCTTCGGACATAAATTGAAGGCAAAACGCAGGCAATGTTTGGTGATCATTACCGGCACGTCGCCCTTCTCTTGATGCGCTTCATAGGCCGCATCGATCAGCTTCACGCCATAGCGCTGGTAAAATGCACGCGCCTTATGGTTATAGACATTGGCCAGGAACGACAGATGGGTTTGAGGGTAAACCGGCGGCGGTACGGAAACCGCTTTACGCTGGCTGCGCGGCGCGGCATTCACCCGCGCATCGTCCAGCCGCTCTACTGTTTCCCGACGCAACTGATTCAGCAAGCTATTGGGCACAAACAGCGCGCCAGGGAGATTGATCTGCACATCGCGGGCAAAATAGATCGTCTGTCCCAGCTTCGCCACGCCGTCGCGCAGGTTTGCCAGCGCTTTCTCCGCCTGAGTCGCTTCGGCGAACTCGCCGTCCAGGGTGTGGGTGACGCTGACGCCATTTTCGCAGG
>NZ_JBCNNS010000183.1:0-6263 GCF_039594335.1 Raoultella sp. | reverse complement strand
CAGTACCGGCAGCAGACACTGACGCAGGAAGAGATGCTCGGGCGCTATATCAGTCATATCCCGGCGAAGCACTTTAAGATGGTGCGCTACTACGGATTTTTATCCAACCGGAAACGGGGCGAGCTGCTGCCGAAGGTGTATGAAGCCCTGGAGATGGAGGCGCGGAAGAAACCGGAGCAGCCGGGCTTCGCCCCGCTGGTGAAGGTGTTCCTGCACTCGGACCCGTACAAATGCATCCTGTGCGGCAACCGGCTGCGCTTTGTCAGCGCAGAAGCTGGCAGGCATGCGTCGGAATTAGTGGCCGAAAGGCTGCATAACATTGACCGTAGACGATGGCTTCAGGCACAGGCCGCAGGATAAGTGCACCTGAAAAATGAGTTTAAGGTCAGAAAAGAATCGAAATTCGTATTTTATTAACACAGGAGCCACAACCTCATGCCATCGTTGCGCGTCCGACAACAATATTCATGGTCAGGAAATGTTTAAAACGATGATTCAGTTTCCTAACCATGAACATATCCCTCAGGTATCCGCGTGGCCGATTCAGCAGCCTGCCGTGAGGATATGCGGTAAAAGGTTTTGATGCATCCTCTTCGAGTGAGGGCATCGAGGATGATATGTCCGGCAAGGTGTACACAATGTGATAATTATGCCGTAGAAACTATCAGGGATAGACGGAGAAATGCTTGCGATCGTTGATTACGCCCTGGCAATACCAGGGATGTTCGGCGCAATATTCTCTGAAATATTGCGCCATGCCATTACCAGCCGCCCGGCTGTAGCCGCAGGCCGTGATTACCGCGGTAATCCGGCGAAACCGGCGGCCGCCAGTTGGCCAGCAGCGCCGCGTCCGGCCGCCAGATCTCAACGCCCAGCGGGCGACAAACAGACAGCGTGTCCTGCGCTTCGTCGCCCCACATCGCCAGAGACAGATCGCCGCCCGGACAGGTGGAGATCGCGCACAGCAGATCGATTTCGGCGAAGAATTCGAGGTAGTCACCGGTCTTTGCCGGGCAGGACTTCATAAAGTACTTATCCTCCGCGTTCAGCCCGGTGCACTGAAATACGTTCAGCACGTCGTGCACGTCGAATTCGGTCAGGCCGTATGGCTGTACCGCGCGGGTCAGATTCGAGTGGCAGTGGAAATCGAAATCCTCCCCGGTCAGCAGCTTATTGACGTAGGGATCGCAGCGGGTGCCCAGCAGATCGTGGATCCTGCCGCCGTGCTCATCAATGCCGTAGTCGGCCAGGCTGTCGGCGGTAATGGTGGCGATCGGCCGCAGGAACGGCAGATTTGACCACAGGCGGTCGAAGGTCGACAGATGCGCGCGCTGCAGCTGGCGGGTGCGCGCGGCCCACATTCTCTCGCGCGGGTTGTGGCGGTTCCAGATGTTCAGGTCGCCCACCTGCGGCCCTTCCGGAGTAGTGATGCGGAACAGATGCCCAGCAGGTACCTCCCAGGCGAAGCCGCTACGGATCGGCACCCGGTACTGCTGCGTCAGCAGGCGCTCGCCGTCGGCCAGCGCCTGATAAAAGTCGCGATCGACATCCAGCGCGGAGCCTTTGGTGCTCTGATAGGCGGCGGGATAGGACGGCATAGTTAACTCCCCTTGCAAAAGTTGATGATGGTCGCTGATACCCGGCGGCGTTATCCCGCCCGGCCAATAAAGCGCTGTAGCCGTTCCGGCTGGCTGCCGTGGCGCAGCTCGTCTGGTGTGGCGTCGTGGATCACCTCGCCCTTCTCCATATAGATAATCCGGTCCGAAACGCCGAAGGCGAAGTTCATCTCGTGTGTGACGATCACCATCGTCATCCCCTCGCTCGCCAGCGCCTCAATCACCTTCAGCACCTCGCCCACCAGCTCGGGGTCGAGCGCCGAGGTTGGCTCATCGAACAGCATCACCGAGGGCTGCATCGCCAGCGCGCGGGCGATAGCGACGCGCTGCTGCTGGCCGCCGGAAAGCTGGTGCGGATACTTGTTGGCATGCTCGGCCAGCCCGACCTTCTGCAGCATGGCGAGGCTAAGCAGGCGGATGGCGATGCGGGTGTCGTGCCGGTGGTAGAGTGGCGCCAGCATAACGTTCTCCAGCACGGTCAGGTGGGAGAACAGGTTAAAGCCCTGAAAGACCATACCGACGTGCACGATGCGGCGCAGATGCTGTTTTTCGTCGTATTTTTCATTGGCATAAGAGCCGACGAGGAAGGGTTCGTTCTGCAGCCAGACCGCGCCGTTGTTCAGCGTTTCCAGACCGTTGAGGCAGCGGATCAGCGTGGTTTTGCCGGAGCCGGACGGGCCGATAATCGACACCACCTCGCCCCATTTCACCTTCAGGCTGACGTTTTTAATCACCTCATTGTCGCCGTAAAACTTCTGCCCGCGCTTCAGCTCCAGGGCAAACTCCCCCTTCTGTTCGATGTTCAGCCGGCGGCGCGTCGCCACCTGTGCCGGCGGCACATTGAAATCAGTGGTGATGCTGGGCGTGCGCCGGGCGATATCCAGGTGCCGCTCTAGCGCCTGCAGCAGGAAGCCGAACACCGTCACCACCAGCACGTAATAGAAAGCCACCGCGGTCAGCGTTTCGAGGATCAGGAAGTTCTGCGTATACAGCTGCTCGCCGACCAGCAGGATCTCGGCCAGTGAAATCACCGACACCAGCGAAGTCAGCTTGACGATGGTGATGTACTCGTTGATCAGCGTCGGCAGCGCCACGCGGAACGCCTGCGGCACCACGATCAGCCGCTGCACGCCGGGGAAGCAAATACCCAGCGCCTTACCGGCCTCCAGTTGCCCTTTCTGAATCGACAGCAGCCCGCCGCGGTGGATTTCGGCGATATAGGCGGATTCACTCAGTACCAGCGCCACCAACCCGGCAATAAACGGGTTGCCGAGAAACTGGCTGGTCGAGGCGAAGAGCTGCGGCAGGTTGTAGACGAAAATCAGCAGCACCAGTAACGGCAGGCTGCGGAACAACCAAATATAGAAGCGGGCGAAGCCGCTGAGAAAGGGGTTTTTTGACTGCTTGGCCAGCGCCAGAAAAAAACCGCATACGATGCCCAGCACCCAGGCGTACACGCTGAGTTCAACCACCGTCCAGGTGGCCTGCCAGAATGATTTATCAACAAACAGGCTCAGCAGGTAGTTCCAGTCAAAGTTCATTTCCCATTCTCCGGAAAAGTCATCACGAGCCATACCGGCGGTATGGCTCCGGGGCGGGTGTCTTAACCTTTGAAGGCGGCGGCGATCTCGTCCGCCGACGGTTCCTGCAGGTTATATTTCTGCAGCAGCGCCTGATAGCTGCCGTTCTTTTTCTGTTCGTCCAGCGCGCTGGTCAGGGCGTTGAGCAGCTGGTCATTACCTTTCGCGACGCCGAGGCCGATAATCACCGGCTCCAGAATGGTCTGCGAGGTGATCTGCAGCCGCCCTTTGGTTTGATCGACCATCATCTGCGACACCGCGGCATCGTCAAACTGCACGTCCGCCGCGCGCGCCAGCAGCGCCTGCGCCGCCAGCGGAGAAGAGGAATATTCCTGCACGGTGATCGGGCCCAGCTTGTTCTCCGCGCAGTAACCGGTGGAGAGTTTGTTCAGTGCCGGCACCCAGGCCGCCCCCTTCAGCGATGCCACCTTCTTGCCGCACAGATCTTTCTGCGTTTGCGGCCTGAAGTCGCTGCCCTTCACCGTCATCAGCGAGCCGCCGGTTTTCAGATAGGGGATGTAGTTAATCTGCTTCGCCCGCTCCGGGGTGATGTATAACGCAGAGGCGATAACGTCGAAATGGTGGCCGGTCAGGCCGAGGATCAAGTTGGCGAAGCGGGTATCTTCCGTTTTGGTTTTCAGGCCGAGCGAGTCTGCCACCCGTTTCATCAGGTCGGCGTCGAAGCCCGCCGCCTCGCCGTTCGCCAGATAGTCATACGGCGCCCACGTCAGGTCGGAACCGATGGTCAGAATGCCTTCCTGCTTGGTTTTTACTGCCGCCTGCGCGCTGCCGATAGCGCCAAACAGCGCGATAGCCAGCAGCATTTTACCGTTAATTTTATTGTGGTAAGCCATGATGAACCCCCTGATGTCAGCTGAACGATTAACGAATAACAATGAGTTCGCGCGGTGCGCGCCGGGTCAGGATCTGTGGCCCCGACGCGGTAATATGGATGTCTTCTTCATGCACCAGCATTTTTCCCGGCGCATATTCCATGCCCGGCTCAATGGTGATCACCATCCCTTCGCGCAGCACGGTGTTATCCCCCGGCATATGCGATGGCGGTTCGGTCAGCTGCAGGCCGAGGCCGTGCCCCAGCCGTCCGACGTTGTACCCCTGCGCCCCCGCCTGCTCCAGCACGCCGCTCATGCAGCGCCACAGATCGGTGGTTGTGGTGCCCGGCACCGCCAGCTTGATCGCCGCGTCGGTGGCGTCCCACAGCGCCTCATTGGCCCGCAGGGCAGCATCCGGAACGTTGCCGAAGCCGAAGTTACGGTCGAAATCGCAGAAGTAGCCGTTGACCGTTGCGCCAACGTCAACGATCAGCACGTCGCCATCGCGGATCTCACAGCCCGACGGGCGGGAGATGATCTGCTCGTAGCCACCGTGGCCGGAGGCCGCCGCCATAAACGGCACCGAGTGCGCGCCGCCGAGTATGATGTCGGCGGTCAGCCGCTGACAGATCTCCCGTTCGGTCTGTCCGCTGCGGGCGTAGCCCGGCAGGCGGTCGAAAGCGTCGCAGACCACGGTGCATGACTGACGGATGTAGTCCACTTCCGCTGCCGACTTCACCGCGCGCACCTGCCAGATGCACGGCGATCCGTCGACCAGTTCAAACGCGGTCAGCCGCGCCTTCAGCAGGAAGAGGTCGTTCAGCGGCATGCGCACCGCCGACTCGCGGCCGAACTCCATACCGATGCGGCCAAAACGCTTCGGTAATTGCTCCAGCGCCCCGGCCAGCAATGACACGCCATCGTCCGCCGGGCACGGCGCCGGCCAGCTCAGCGTGGTACCGATCCAGCTGCCCTGCAGCAGCGGCGCGCCGATTTCTGGCACGATCGCACTACAGAGTCCCTCAGCCGGGATCAGGAAGAACCACGGCCGGGTGGGACTTTCCCAGAACTGGCTGTCAAAGCCGCTGAAGTAGCGAAAATTCGGCGGTGAGGTCACCAGCAGCGCATCGAGCTGCTGCTGGCGCATTTCCGCCTGTACCCGGGCGATACGTTGTTCAAACTCCCCGGCGGTGAAGGCCAGTTCCATAGTTAACTCCTGCGTTTCGGTCTGCATTAAGGGTTGTTCGCCAGCTGCCACAGCGCGTCGGCAAGGACCTGCGCGCCCAGCGCCAGCTCGGCCGCGGGGGTAAATTCCGCCGGATGATGGCTGACGCCGTCGCGGCTCGGGACAAAAATCATCGCGGTCGGGCAGACCCGCGACAGCATCTGGGCATCGTGACTGGCCCCGGAAATCATCCGCAGGGTGCGCGAGGTTCGCGCCGTCGCCGCCTGTTCAATCGCCCGGCATACGGTGCCGGAGAAAAACACCGGTTCGGCGCGGGAGATATTGCGTAGCGCCACCGTGAAGCCGTCCTGTTCCAGCTGGCGCGCGGCCTGATGCAGGCGGATATCCGCCTGGCGCAGCCGCTGCGCATCGGCATCGCGAAAGTCGACGCTAAAACGGGCGCGGCCGGGCACCACGTTGATCGCCCCGGGCTCCAGGGTGAAGCTGCCGACAGTCGCCACGCTCGGCACGCCTTCTGCAGCGGCACAGCCGGAGAGTTCCTGCGCCAGCCGCATCGCCGCCTGCCCGGCATCCCGGCGCAGGTGCATCGGCGTGGTACCCGCGTGGTTGGCGTGCCCCTGAACTTCAACCTGCCACCACGAATGGCCCTGCACGCCCTCGACGATGCCGATGCGGTTCTCCGTCGCCTCCAGCAGCGGACCCTGTTCGATATGCAGTTCGATAAAACTGCCCGGCAGGTGTTGCCAGGGATCCGCCTCGCCGCCGTAACCGATGCGCTGCAGCTCGCTGCCGACCCGCTCGCCGCTGCGTGATTCGGCGGCCAGCGCGTCGGGCAGGCTGATATCTTTCACCATCACCCGCGATCCCAGCAGGTCCGGGGTGAAGCGCACGCCCTCTTCATTGCTGAAGGCGATCACTTCGATCGCGGTCACCGGCTGCAGCCCGCGCTCGTGCAGCGTCTGCAGCAGCTCCACCCCGGCCAGCACGCCGTAACAGCCGTCGAGGCTGCCGGCATCGATCACCGTGTCAATATGCGAGCCGGTGCAAA
>NZ_JBCNNS010000182.1:0-6310 GCF_039594335.1 Raoultella sp. | reverse complement strand
TACCACACACGTACATGCCGACTTCCCCGGCATGGATAGGTTTAAATTCCTCTTTTTGGCGCGTCATTGTATTAAAGATTTTTAACATCGAAGATTCCATGTAAACACGTGTGTGGTTGAAAACCGGGTATTCTACCTGTAATTCAAACCCGAAGCAGCACACAATGCAAGGTGATCGCATCCTGTGGTTATGCTATAACAAGCCCCTATATGTGACCCGAACACGGGTTGACGCACCACAATAACGGAACAGGATGCAAAAATGGTTACTTTCCACACTAATCATGGCGATATCGTAATCAAAACCTTTGATGACAAAGCGCCTGAAACAGTTAAAAACTTCCTGAACTACTGCCGCGAAGGTTTCTACAACAACACCATTTTCCACCGCGTGATCAACGGCTTTATGATCCAGGGCGGCGGTTTCGAACCTGGCATGCGCCAGAAAGAGACCAAAGAGGCGATCAAAAACGAAGCGAACAACGGTCTGAAAAACACCCGTGGCACGCTGGCGATGGCCCGTACTCAGGCACCTCACTCTGCGACTGCACAGTTCTTCATCAACGTGGTTGACAACGACTTCCTGAACTTCTCCGGCGAAAGCCTGCAGGGTTGGGGCTACTGTGTATTTGCCGAAGTGGTTGAAGGTATGGATGTGGTTGACAAGATCAAAGCCGTCTCTACTGGCCGCAGCGGTATGCATCAGGATGTGCCGAAAGAAGATGTTGTGATCAAAAGCGTCACCGTCAGCGAGTAATTCGTGGCGACACTTTTTATTGCGGATTTGCATCTGCAAACAGAAGAACCGGCGATCACCGCCGGTTTTCTGCGTTTTTTACGCGGTGAAGCAAAAAACGCCGACGCGCTGTACATTCTGGGCGACCTGTTCGAAGCCTGGATTGGCGACGACGACCCTAACCCGCTGCACCGGGAAATGGCTGCTGCCATTAAAGCGCTGGTGGATTCCGGCGTTCCCTGCTACTTCATCCATGGCAACCGTGATTTCCTGCTCGGCAAGCGCTACGCCCGCGAAAGCGGTATGCAACTGCTGCCGGAAGAACAGATACTCGAGCTCTATGGACGAAAGATCCTGATCATGCATGGCGATACGCTCTGCACCGACGATACCGGTTATCAGGCGTTTCGCGCTAAAGTCCACACCCCGTGGATCCAAAAAGTGTTCCTGGCCCTGCCGCTGTTTATCCGTAACCGTATCGCCGCCAGAATGCGTGCGGGCAGTAAAGCCGCCAACAGCAGCAAATCCATGACCATCATGGACGTTAACCCGCAAGCCGTGGTCAACGTGATGGAAAAGCATCGCGTCCAGTGGCTGATCCACGGTCATACTCATCGTCCCGATGTACATTCCCTTATCGCCAATGGCGAACCGGCCCACCGTGTCGTACTGGGTGCCTGGCACAGTGAAGGGTCCATGGTCAACGTCACGCCTGAAGGCGTGGAGCTGATCGCTTTTCCGTTTTGACCCTTCAAATTTCATTCTATTTTTTTGAATAACACCGGCAAATTGTTCCGGTTTTAATCGGCTCACGGTCAGCCTATTATTTATCACATCAGGGCAAAACGCCCTATCTCAGATAAATTACTTCAGGAATACGACTATGAAATCCATCAAAACTTTCGTTGCAGTTGCAGCTCTTTCTCTGATCTCTTTTGGTTCTTTCGCTCAGAGCGTCAGTGCGAGCGCTTCTACCCTCGACCGCGCAGAAGCGAAAATCGCCGCTCAGGCTGCTGAACAAGGTGCGTCTTACAAAATTACCAGCGCACAGGTCAATAACCGCGTGTACATGACCGCTGAACTGACCAAATAATGACATCTGATTGACGAAAACAGACCGCCATATTGCGGTCTGTTTTGTTATGTCATGGTGGTAACAACGGCTCAAGTTTTAACCGCGCAACCGTTTTCCTTCCCCGTATTACATGCTATTCTCTGTGCCCTCGAAAGCAGTGTGTTTCGCACCACAGGAGTTTTAAGACGCATGTCTTCCCGCAATAATTCGGCGCGTATCGCCATCGTGATGGGGTCCAAAAGCGACTGGGCTACCATGCAGTTTGCCGCAGAAATCCTTGATGCCCTGAACGTTCCGTACCATGTTGAAGTGGTCTCCGCACACCGGACGCCCGATAAGCTGTTTAGCTTTGCCGAAGGCGCGGAAAGCAACGGTTATCAGGTGATTATTGCCGGTGCGGGCGGCGCAGCGCATCTGCCGGGCATGATTGCGGCGAAAACCCTGGTGCCGGTATTAGGTGTGCCGGTCCAAAGTGCGGCGCTCAGCGGCGTAGACAGTCTCTACTCTATCGTTCAGATGCCGCGCGGAATTCCAGTCGGTACGCTGGCCATCGGCAAAGCCGGTGCCGCCAACGCCGCCTTGCTGGCGGCGCAGATTCTGGCGGTGCATGACGCTGAACTGCATCAGCGTCTGAGCGCCTGGCGTCAGGCCCAGACCGATGAGGTGTTGGAGAATCCTGACCCACGGGGTGCGGTATGAAACAGGTTTGTATCCTTGGCAATGGCCAGCTAGGCCGGATGCTACGTCAGGCCGGGGAACCGTTGGGTATCGCCGTCTGGCCCGTCGGTCTGGAAGCCGATCCTGAAGCGGTGCCGTTTCAGCAAAGCGTGATCACGGCAGAAATTGAACGTTGGCCGGAAACCGCGCTTACTCGTGAACTGGCGCGCCACCCGGCGTTTGTTAACCGCGATGTGTTCCCGATTATCGCCGACCGTCTGACGCAAAAACAGCTGTTTGATAAGCTCGGGCTCGCCACCGCGCCGTGGCAGCTGCTGGCAGATAAAAACGAGTGGCCGGCGGTATTCGCCCGCCTGGGCGAGCTGGCTATCGTGAAGCGTCGTGTCGGCGGTTACGATGGTCGCGGCCAATGGCGTTTGCGAGAAAATGAAACCGCGCAGTTGCCGGATGAAAATTATGGCGAATGCATCGTTGAGCAAGGCATCAACTTTTCTGCCGAAGTGTCGTTGGTTGGTGCCCGCGCGCAGGATGGCAGCACAGTGTTCTACCCGCTCACCCGCAACCTGCACCAGGAGGGCATTTTGCGTACCAGCGTCGCCTTCCCGCAGGCCAATGCTCACCAGCAGGACCAGGCGGAAAGCATGCTTACCGCCATTATGAACGAGCTGAACTATGTGGGCGTGATGGCGATGGAATGTTTTGTCACCGCTGACGGCCTGCTGATTAACGAGCTGGCGCCGCGCGTACACAACAGCGGTCACTGGACCCAGAACGGGGCGTCGATCAGTCAGTTTGAACTGCATCTACGGGCGATTACCGACCTGCCGCTGCCGCCGCCGGTAGTAAATAGCCCTTCGGTGATGATCAACCTGATCGGTACCGATCTGAACTACGACTGGCTGAAACTGCCGTTGGTGCACTTGCACTGGTACGACAAAGAGGTGCGTCCGGGACGCAAAGTGGGTCACCTTAACCTGACCGACAGCGATACCGACCGCCTGAGTGCCACGCTGGAAGCCTTAAAACCTATCCTGCCGCCAGAGTACGCTAGCGGTATCTTCTGGGCACAATCCCAACTGGCGTAATCCAGCTCTCCGTTGTCCCGGCTTGCGGCGCGCTGCGCCTGAGCCGGGCTACCCAATCTTCCAGCGGCTCTGATTCTTCGGGACGTCTCACTGAGGCGGTGCTGCGCACCTGTCCGGCCTCCCCTCTCGCATGACCCCGTGCGCGTCAGCGCGTCAATCCACGCCCGCGACAAAACCAACAATCATTTGGCCTCGTAATCAGCAAACCGCATAAACCCGTAGCCCGGGCAAGGCGCATCAGCCCCGCCGAAAGCGCGCACGATAGCCATCGGGGGTTTTTCGCCAACGGATCAGGGCTTAATGCAGGTTCCCGCCAACCCGGCCAGAGTGTCATCGATGCGAGACAGCGCGCCAATCCACGCCCGCTTGCCCCGGCGGAGAACGTAGCCGCTTACCGCTGCGATTTTCGGCCCCATCGCGCCGTCGTCGCGGACAAACGGCGCCAGCTCTTCTGGCGTCGCTTCGCGGATCGGTCGCTGCAATGGGGTGCCCCAATGTTCATACACCGCATCGGCGTCGGTCAGGATCACCAGACCATCGGCATCAATCTGCTCCGCCAGCAGCGCGGCGGCCAGATCTTTATCGATCACCGCCTCCGCGCCGTGCCCGCTCTCGAGCACCGGAATCCCGCCGCCGCCACAGCATATCACCGCATGCCCCTCGCCCAGCAGGCGCTCAATCGACTCGCTCTCTTCAATCCTCACAGGCGTCGGCGAAGGAACCACCCGACGCAGATATTTACCGTCGCGCTTCATCGTCCAGCCGTACTCCTTCTCCAGCTGCTTCTGCAGCTCAGGCTCGTAAACCGGGCCAATAAATTTCTCCGGAGCTGAAAAAGCCGGATCGCTCGATGCTACCGCAATGCGCGTCATCACCATCGATACCGGCGGCATCAGTGATTCCTGCGCCAGGCGTTGGGCCAGCATATAACCGATCATGCCCTGGCTCTCCGCCACGAGTACGTCCAGCGGATAAGGTTCAACGTCACCGTAGGCCAGATTTTGCAGCGCCAGCAACCCCACCTGCGGCCCGTTGCCGTGAACAATGGCCAGCCGGTAATTCTGCGCCAGGCGCGCCAGCGCG
Source organism: Raoultella sp. (assembly GCF_039594335.1). Lineage (NCBI taxonomy): Bacteria > Pseudomonadati > Pseudomonadota > Gammaproteobacteria > Enterobacterales > Enterobacteriaceae > Klebsiella > Raoultella sp. The sequence goes on along the minus strand of NZ_JBCNNS010000182.1, from coordinate 1,653 downwards.
GGAACCGCGCTATCGATATTGCGATACTGATTTTCCACGGTCAGCGCTTCTCCGCGCTGCAATAAAGCGTTGCCGCCAAGGGCAACTACCAGCGTTTTCATAAATAAGTCCTTAGATAATATGTTGCGCGAGCCAGAATCCCAGCAGCGTGTCAGCGCCGGAGGTGTGTCCCATCGCCAGCACGGCTTCGACGGCGGGTGCAATACGTCGCCCACATTGCAGGGCATGCGCAAAATGCATCAGCGGCGAGGCAAAGCGTCCCTCGCTGGCGTAGCGTAAATAGTTGACGCTCACCTGGGTCGTGACCGCATGCAGATCGCCGGAGGCGCGAAAGAATGTCCGTCCGCCGCAGTGGGACATCCGCCCCGCGCACCACCCCGCCAGCATCATGCCGATCAGCATGTCGTCCAGGCTCGGCGTCAGGCCCGGCCCTTTTCCCAGCCACAGCCGCCAGTCGACGGTGTTACCAGCCAGAGCCCAGGCAAAACAGCGGCATAGCTGCCGCAACTCAGGCTGCTGCGGTAGCTCGATAGCCTGCGACAGCGGCCCGAACAGTCCGGTCTCCTCCGGCCGACGGATTAACTCTGTCGGCAGATAAGCGGCGTCAGGCTGATAACGGAGACGCAGTGAGCAGCGCCTGCGCGGCGGCAACAGCAAAAGGTCACCAACCAGAATGCCGTCATCCAGCGCGTTCGGCGACGCCCCCGCCTGCAGCAGCGCGTGCAGCCGGATAAAATCACGATGGCGTACGACCCATCCGCCAGGGCTTACCCCCATCCCCTGAGGATGCAGCGTCAGCAATGCGCCGCCTTCAACATAGAGATTAATCGTGCGCCGCCAGAGGCCGCCTGTTCGCCACGGCTGGCGATGGTCTGGCGCATCAATGCTGCCTATCAGCGGACGAATACTCTCCATCGCGCTTCCTCAGCTCACGCCCAGCTCGTCGGCCAGCGCTTCCAGCGCCAGTTCAAAGCAGGCCAGCGGCGCTCTGACTGTCCCGGCACCAATCTGGCCGATCCCCGCCTCTTTATGCGCGATACCGGTGTTGATAAGCGGAGTAATGCCGGTTTCGACCACCCGGCGAATATCCAGCCCCAGGCAGGCCCCCTGAAAATCCCAGCCCGGAATTTGCAACTGCATATTGCGCTCAAGGAAGATTTCCGCCATCTCCTCGGAAACGGATTTCGCCGCCTCCATCCCACCCGCGCCAACAAAACGGGTCACCCCCGGAGCCGCGATCATCGCCGCCCCGCCGATGCCGAACGTTTCAGTAATGGCGCTATCCCCCATATCCGGGTTGGCCTGTTCCTGAGAGAACCCGGTAAAGAACAGCCCCTGCGGTGTGTTTACCGGTGCGGTAAACCAGCGATCGCCCAGCCCGCTGACGCGGATACCAAACATATCGCCATTGCGGGTCATCGCGGTGACGATGCTACCCGCGCGAATTTGCGCCCCGGCATCCATCGCCGATTTACAGTAGGCCATCGCCAGGTTAAGGAAGAACTGATCGGTAATGGCGAGGAAATCCATCACTTCGGCAACCTGCTGTTTATCGTGGTTGAGGCGCGCCAGATGCGGCGCCAGCGTGCGCATCAGCAGCGCCGAGGTGGCGATATTGCGCTGGTGGAACTCATCACCCATGGTGATGCCCTG
>NZ_JBCNNS010000181.1:0-6493 GCF_039594335.1 Raoultella sp. | reverse complement strand
CTTACGGCAGTGGACGCAGCGTTCAGCGCCAACGAACAGCAGCAGCGCAGACGCGCTCTGTAGCTCGCTTTCTGCACTCAGCGGTGTGAACCGGCTCTCCGCCACGCGGAACAGTTTCGGACTGCGACGCAGGGTATCGTTATCGGTCGCCACGCACAGCGCATCGGCGCTTTTACTGTAGGGTCGCACACCGGCAACACGCACCACGCTCTGCGCCGGACCAGCCGCTGCGGCGCCGGGCTGACGTAAAGTCCGCACGTCAACCGCCGCAATCGGGACTTCGGACGGCTGCGTCAGCTGCGGGATCCAGGCATACGGAATACGGTAGGCCCGGTAGACCATATTGTTATTCAACGTCTTGCCCCAGAATGGCGAAATATACTCCCAGACAATTTCATGATCGCGGGTCACTTCAAAAATGCGGCCGTTGGAACCTTCGTTGATGAGGGTATTGCCGTTTTCCAGGCGCTGCATGTTGCTGATATACGGGCTATAGAACCGATACGAGTCGGTTGGCTGCGGGAGATCCGCCTCATACGGCGAGTAGCGCCATTCGATATTGAGCGTCACTGGGTTGATCTCAAGGATCCGCGAATAGTCGCGCCAGGCGTTTTTCACCCCGTCCGCCGACGCCGGGTTGGGGGCGCCGTACCCAGCCCAGCCGCCGTTATCGAAGATCAGAATATTGCCCGCCCCCGGTAATCCATGGGGGATCATATGCGCATGGTGCTGACCGATAATCCAGCCGATGTGCTTGAGCTCCGGTTTGCTGTAGTCTGGGCCGAGCTGCCAGACGATCTTGCCGCTCTGTTTATCGATAATGGCGATAATGTTGGATTCGCGGGCATCCCAAATGATGTTGTCAGGATGGAAACGCCTATCTCCAGCGTCATACCATTTGTTCGGTCCCAGCGCCGACATGGAGTTGATGTGCATCCAGTCGCCCATCCCCCCACCGCTGGCACGCATATTGGGGTTATTGCGCAGCGCCGCGCGCGCCGCGTCGTCAAAACCCAGCTCGTGGAAATGATCGCTGCAGCGCCATTCCCACACCACATTGCCCTGCCAGTCAACCTCAATGATGGTGTCATCGAGCAGCAGCTTGTCGGAAATCGCTTCGTTCACCAGGTTGGTGTGGGCCAGAATTAAGGTGTTGCCGCCATCAACCTGCGGCTCCAGCCCCGGAGCGTAATAGCCCACCGGATTCCCGGCACGCTGATAATCGTGGTGCGCGCGCGCCATCCAGCGCGGCGCATGACCCGGGTCGCTCACCTGTTCATAGCGGTCAAATTTCCAGGTAATATTGCCTTCCCAGTCCACCTGAATCAGGTCAAGCATATCCTGCATGCCGTAGCGGGGATCGCGTTCGCCGCTGTGGCCAAGAATCGTTCCGCCGGGTAGGATCTTATTCGGAAAACCGTGCAATTCGGGCCATTCACGGACCACGTTGCCATTCATATCGACCAGAATCGCCCCGCGCTCGGTGGCCTGAAAAACGGTATAGCCGCTCCATGCGCGCTGCGGATCGTAAAGCGTGGCGCCGGTCGGGTAGACGGAAGGATGTCCCATGTTGTCACTCCTTAAATAGTCAAATCAGGCACAAGTAATCAAGTTACGAATCTGGCGGCAGGCGGCGGAGAACGACTCATCATCGCGCTGCCGCGGATGGGGTAACGCCAGCGTCACCACCTCGCGAATCCGTCCTGGACGGGGAGAGAGCACCACCACCCGATCGGCCAGCGCCACCGCCTCTTCCACATCATGGGTGACCAGCAACGTGGTGGTCCCCGTGCTGCGATGAATATGCAGCAGCTCCTGCTGCAGGGTATGCCGCGTCAGGGCATCCAGCGCGCCGAAAGGCTCATCAAGCATCAGAATTTGCGGTCTGGCGATCAGCCCGCGGGCAATCGCGACACGCTGGGCCATACCGCCGGAAAGTCGGGCGGGCAGCGCATGGGCAAACTCTTGTAGCTGTACGCGCTCCAGCATCGCCAGCGCGCGCTGGCGCTTCACCCCGCGGCTCAGCTTTTCATCCGCGAGGCCCAGTATCACGTTGTCGATCACCGTCAGCCACGGAAACAGCCGCGGCTCTTGAAAGACGATGCCGCGCTCTTTGCCCACGCCGCGAACCGGTTCGCCGTTGATGCAAATTTCCCCCTGCGTCACCGGCTCAAGGCCAATCAACATCCGCAGCAGCGTGGATTTGCCGCAGCCGCTGCTGCCCACCAGCACCACCAACTCGCCAGCGGCGATATCGAGGCTGAAGTTTTGTAGTGCCGTCACCTGTTGCCAGGATTTGCGCACATGGCGAAAAGAGACCAGGGTCGAGGTGGTCATAGTTGCTCCTGTTGGCGCCAGCGGGTGGCGCGAGATTCCAGTAAACGTCCGGCTTTATCCAGCGCCGCACCGGTGATACCAATCAGCACCATGCCGCAGAGAATGGTCGGCATATCCAGCAACTGCTGGGCATTGATCATCAGACTGCCGATACCGGTCCCGGAGGACATGAAATATTCCGCGCCAATGTTGCCCAGCCACGCATAAATCAACGCCAGGCGCAGACCGGCAAATATGCCCGGCGCCGCCCCCGGTAAAATCAGCGCCAGCAGACGGATCAGCGGAGTAAAGCGCAGCACCTTCGCCACTTCATCGAGTTGCGGATCGCGCTGGCTGACCGCCTGCAAGGTGCTGAAAAACATCGGGAAGAAAGAAGCCAGAGCGATAAACACGATTTTGCCGCCGTTATCGTTACCCACCCACGCTGTCAGCAGCGGCAGCCAGGCAAAGAGCGCGATATGGCGCAGAACGTTCAGCGTCGGCGTAAATATCTGCCCGGCGCGCGGGCGCAGGGCCAGCAGCAACCCGCATAACAACCCGATAGCGATCCCCAGCACGCCGCCGGTAAAGGCCCTCTCCAGACTGGCCAGCATCGCGGCGGGCAGTTCCCCGCTGGCCGCTCCGGCCATAAAGCGCTGCGCCACCGCCAGCGGCGAAGAAAATAATGTGCTGTCGATCCAGCCCCGATGGCTGGCCAACTGCCATAACACCAGCAGGATCAGCGGTAGCTGGCAGGCATGCCAGCTGGCCTGAGGCTTCCAGGTCAGCCGCCCGGTAGCGGCCTGCGGCCAGAAGACCAGCCGGGCATAGACCCGGTTGGTTGCCCACTCCATGATCAACCCACTCAGCCCCACCACCACGATAGTGACGAAGACAATATCCAGCTGAAACAGCTGGCGGCCCCAGACCATCAGGTAGCCGATCCCTTCAGACGATGCCAGCAGCTCGACAACAATCAGCGACACCCAGGCCTGAGATAGCGCCAGCCGCAGGCCGGTAAACCAGCCCGGCAGGCTCGCGGGAATAACCAGCCAGCGCAGCCGCTGCCAGCGGGAAAAATTCATCACCTGCGCCGCTTCCCCTAGCGCTGACGAGATGCTGGTGACCGCCAGCTGGGTGTGGATGGTCATCGGGACAAGAGTGGTTTTGACGATAACCGCCAGCTTCAGGCCGTTATCGATGCCAAACAGCACCATAAACAGCGGGATCCAGCCCAGGGTGGGGATCTGCGCCAGGGCATAAAATAGCGGTTCTCCGCGCTGAGCCGCGGCTGGTACAAGACCAAATAAAGCCCCCAGCAGAGTACCCGCCGCCGCCCCCAGCAGCAGCCCGACAGCCAGGTGCTGAAGGCTAAACCCCCATTGCGCCAGCAGATCGCCGCTGAGGAGCGACATCGCGGTCCCGGCGACGACCGCCGGGGCGGGCAGGATTTGCTCCGGCATCCAGCGCTCTACGGCGGCGGTGTGCCACAGCAGCGCGATCAGCGCCGGCAGCAGCAAGGGCCAGCCATTTAGCCTGATAGCCGGCCAGGAGGGCCTGCGTCTTTTCAAGATCATCTGCGACATAGTGGTCCGTTTTGAGTGAAGTCATCACCCTATAAAACCGTCCTCAGCATCTGTCGTCATTGCGTTTGGTGAATAATCCCGATGCAACAAATGCATCTCAGCCTGACGGACAGGCGGGCCCTGATTTAGCTTATTTTTACCTTTGCTCTGCGAATAAAAGTATTTAACAGCACGCGGTGAGCCTCTTTAGGGTGAGAAAAAACTCAGGGAGTCACTACCAATGATGAAAGCTATTTTTACCCGTACGGCGCTGGCGCTGGTCGCCATCGTCATCCTGCTCGCCAACGCCCAGGCTGAGAGCCTGCGCACCATTCGCATTGGCGTGCCGGATCAAAGCGCCGGCAGCAAACCGTTTATTGAAGGGCCGGTCGGGATGGCCTTTATCCGTCATCAGCTGGAGGCGGTGTTTAAACCGCAGGGCGTGGAGGTACAGTGGCAGTTCTTTAAGGGGGCTGGCCCGGCGGTGAACGAAGCGCTGGCCAACCGGCAGCTTGATTTTGTCTATCTCGGCGATCTGGCGGCGATTATCGGTAAGGCCAACGGTCTGCCGACCCGTCTGCTGCTGGGCAGCCGCGGCTCGGAATCGTACCTCGCGGTCACCAGAGCTTCGGGTATTAAACAACTGACAGATCTGCGAGGGAAACGCGTAGCGGTCTATCGCGGTACCGCAGACCAACTGGCCTTCGATCGCGCGTTGCAAACCGTCGGGCTTAGCGAACGCAATATGCAGGTCATTAATCTGGACTGGAGCGCCGGGAAAGCGGCGCTGGCCGCCGGTCGTGTTGATGCGGTGTGGGGCGGCGTCTCGCTGCTGGCGCTGCGCGGCGATAAGATTGACGTGGTGGTAAAAAGCGGTGATTCAGGACGGCAAAGTACGACCCAGGCGGGTTTTCTCGGAACCCAGGACTTTATTCAGGCCTGGCCACAGGCCACCCAGCAAATTATCGATGTGCTGGTGAAAAACGCGGCGGAAATCAGCGACCCGGCTAATCGCGAGGCCTGGTCGGCAGAGATGGCGCAGCAGAGCCAAATCCCACAGGCGCTGTTCCTTGAGGATCTGCAACCGCAGGATCTCAACTTCAGCACTTCGCCGCGCATCGACCCCTTCCTGGCCGACAGCTTCAGCAGCAGCGTTGAGCAGGCCAAAGCGGGCCGCCTGACTCGCAATGCCTTTGCGGTGACGCAGTGGGCAGACGGTCAGTTTGTCGAACAGGCGCTGAAAACCCTGCAGCTGGAAAACCACTGGCCGCAGTACGATAGCCAGGGTCAGGCAGCGAACGCCGGCTAAACCCCCTCCTCCCGCGCCAGCAGCTGGATCTGCTGCTGGCGGTCGGTATGCAGGATAATATCGATAAACCGGGCGACCAGCGGCGAAAGCGCGGCATGAACCGGCGAGATCACCGCAAAGCGGGTCTGCATCAGTCGCCACTCTTCCGGAAGGTTGCTGAGCTCCAGTTTCACCAGGCGATGGCTGTGCTGGCACAGGGCAAAGCCATCTTCACTGGCAAAGCTTATTGCCCGCGTGTCCGCCAGCGTCGACAGCAAAGCGTAGATGTGATCGCACTGAATCGCCGGGGTGAAATCCTGCTGCTGGCTGAGCGTCGCCAGCACTTTTCTCACCCCCGGCGGCAGGTACGGCGCGGCAAAGGGGTAGCGCAGCATCTCCTCAATGGCAACCGGCCCCTTCTGAGCCAGGGGATGGTCGGCATGGCAGATGAAGAAACAGCGCTGCGGACTGAGCGGCTGTACCCGCAGCTGTGGATCCAGCTCCGCATGCCAGCTGTCGGCCACCACGAAGGGAAACTGCTGGGTTGTCAGCGCGTGATGCAGGGCAAACCAGTTATCGACCTGAAAACGCACCCTCGCCCGCGGTAGACGACGGTGAAGCTCACCGATCGCCGCCGGGATCAGACGCGCCGAGGGCGCCGGGCCGCAACCGAACGCCACTTCGCCATTTTCGCTATCGTCCGTTTCCCCCAGCAAGCTGCTCAGTTCAATGTTTAGCTCCTGGAAGCGGCGGGCGTAGGGCAGCAGCTTTTGTCCATGCCGCGTCAGCGTCGGCTGCTTATTCTGCCGGTCGAATAAGGGATGGCCGACGCTCTGCTCCAGCGACTGAATACTGCGGCTGAAGGCGGATTGCGACAGGCATACCGCCTCGGCGGCACGGTGAAAACTACCGTATTCAACCAACGCGACAAAATTGCGCAGCTGGCGAAAATCGAGATGCATAAGCTTGCCTCACAGGAACCTTGAGCGGACAAAGTACTGGACGCCGCCCCCAGCACGCAATGGCCGGATGATGAGGATCTTTCACTTTCTGTGCACAGAATACGGCAATTAACATCAGATGCGTCTTAATATGCACTCGCGAAATATTGTTTCATGGTGAAATAATTTATTAACAAGCGACGCTCACCTTTTCTCTTATATTTAACTGCGCAAATCAAGAGTGTGAAGTAACAGGGTTACTCTACGTAATTTTTCGTAAATTTTTCAGTGAACCATTCTGACAATATGGCGGATACGCTATAAATAGCCACGGCCCATTCTCTGTCACGAAAAATAACGATATGACGCCTAAACTTGCTCAC
>NZ_JBCNNS010000180.1:0-6556 GCF_039594335.1 Raoultella sp. | reverse complement strand
ATTTCATACCCGGCGGCGCGATGTGCCGCCGCCTGTTGGCGTAATCCCGGTTCGGCGACTTGCAGGGCGTACTGCTGGCTGTCGGCGACAAAGGCAGTGCGTGAGGCAAGGATCCTCGGCGCTGTGCCGGCTGGCAGTGCCGCGAGGTAGGCATCAATAAGTGGATTCTGGATAGCATCAAGCGGTAAACCCGGCTGCCCGTGCGGGCGCGGCTGCGTGCGCGAAAGCATCAGGCCGTGACCGGCCTGGCCGGCGCGAACGGCACCGTCAATCGAAAACGTCGCTATCCAGATCCGTTCAGCCAGCTGCGGCGCCGGCGGGTAGAGATGATTTTCAGGGTGGGCCAGTGAATCACCGCGCCAGGCGCTCTGGAGGAGATGAAGATTATCGGCAAAGACGTCCCCCCGCTGCTCGCTGGTGAAGCCAAACGGCAGAAATGAGGTTGGCGTGCCGCCGGAGCCAAAGCCGACCTCAAGACGCCCGTTGGCCAGTAAATCCAGCACGGCTGCGTCTTCGGCGACCCGCAGCGCGTTCTCCATCGGCAGCGTAATAATGGCGGTACCGAGGCGAATATGTTCGGTCTGCGCCGCGACATGGGCGAGGAAGACCAGCGGCGAAGGCAGGCCGCCTTCATGCTCGTGGAAGTGATGCTGGGCAATCCATGCGGTGTCAAAGCCGAGGCGTTCGGCGTGACGAATTTGTTCGGTTGCCAGCCGGTAGCGCTCTTGCGCAGGGGCTGCGTCCAGGAGGCGGGTGAAAAAACCGAGGCGTTTACGCGTCATGCGATCTCCTTGCTCAGGGTGGACTGGTGGGGAATGGCGGCGATGAGCTCGCGAGTATAGTCGTGCTGCGGCTGGCTAAACAGGCGGTTGACTTCGCCGTATTCCACGACCTGACCGGCGCGCAGTACCGTGACGCTCTGCGCGATGCGGCGCACCGTCGCCAGGTCGTGGGTGATAAACAGATAGGTCAGCCCCAGCTGTTGCTGAAGCTGCTGAAGCAGAGCGAGAATCTGCGCTTGCACGGTGACATCCAGCGCGGAGGTGGCTTCGTCGAGGACCAAAATCGTCGGCTCCAGCACCAGCGCCCGCGCAATAGCAACCCGCTGGCGCTGACCGCCGGAAAGCTCGCGCGCGGTCCGCGTCAGCAGCTCCGGAGCCAGCGCGACCCGGGCCGCAACCGCTTCGACGCGGGCACGGCGGATGACCGGGCTCAGCGGGGCGAAATTTTTCAGCGGCTCTTCGATAATCTCAAACAGGGTCTGGCGCGGGTCGAGCGAGGCGAACGGATTCTGATAGACGAACTGAATTTTACGCCGCAACTGACGCTGCGCCTCGCGACTTAAATGACCGGCATCGATACCATCAATGGCGATGTGTCCGCTATCGGCCTGTTCAAAACCGAGCAGAATCCGCGCCAGCGTGGTTTTGCCCGAACCTGACTCGCCAACTAACGCATGGGTCGTGCCGCGTTTGACTTCAAAGCTGACGGCGTCCAGTGCCTGCAACCCGCTGTCGCCCAGCGAAAAACGTTTACTGATATCCGCAACCCGGATGGTGGGCGTTGCCGGATAGCGGCGTGGCGCTGTGCCGATGGTAGGCTGAGTTCCCTGCAGATCGCTCAACAGCTGGCGGGTGTAGGCGTGTTGCGGCGCGCGGACGATATCCGCGGTGATGCCCTGTTCCTGAATTTCTCCGTGGCGAAAAACCAGCAGCCGGTCGGCACGCTGCGCCGCCAGCGCCAGATCGTGAGTGACAAGCAGCACCGCCGTTCCGGACTCCCGGCGCAGGGCATCGAGGAGGTCGAGAATGCGTTTTTGTACGGTGACATCAAGGGCGCTGGTCGGCTCGTCGGCAATGATCAAATCCGGCTTGAGAGCAATGGCGATAGCAATTAAGACCCGCTGCTTCATGCCGCCGGAGAGCTGATGCGGATACTGATAATAGCGTTGCTCGGGGTGGCTGAGACCCACTTTGCTCAACAGGGCCAGTACTTGCTGCTTACGTGCGGCGGCGCGCTCTTTCTGGTGCAAACGAAGTATTTCGCCAACCTGCGTGCCGATCGTTTGTACCGGGTTCAGGGAGTTGCCCGGGTCCTGCGGAACCAGACTGATACGCGCGCCGCGCAGACTATCAAGTCGTTTCCCCGACCAGCCGCTGATATCCTCGCCATTAATTTCCACTCGTCCGCTGTCGCGTCGGGCATTGTTCGCCAGCAGGCCGATAATGGCCTGGGCGGTGGTGGTTTTACCGGAACCAGACTCTCCGACAAATGCCAGCATTTCCCCACGTTGCAGGCTGAAGCTGACGTTATGCACCACTTCCTGCCAGCGGCGCTGCGAACGGTAGCTGATACGTAGATTTTCCACGCGTAATACGTTCATGAGCGCTCTCCGCTAAATTGACGGCTGATGCGGTTGGCCGCCAGTACCACGGCAACCACCGCCACGCCGGGAAAGGTGGTCAGCCACCAGGCGGTCGAGAGATAGTTGCGTCCTTCGGCGATCAGCAGCCCCCACTCCGGCACTGGCGGCGGCGTACCGTAGCCGAGAAAGCTCAGGGTGGAGAGGGCGAGAATCGCCTGACCAAACTGCAGCGTGGCGAAGGCCAGTACGGCAGTGAGCGAGTTGGGTAAAATATGTCGCCAGAAGACGGCGAAGAAAGTGCCTCCGCTGCCAAAGGCCGCTTCGACGTAGTCGCTGTGCCGCACGCGGACCACTTCTGCTCGTGCGAGGCGGGCAAAGCTGGCAATAGCGGCGACGCCCACCGCCACCGCGGCGTTAACGGTGCCGAAGCCGAGCAGAATAATCACCGTTAATGACAGCAGCAGTGACGGGATGGCCAGCAGAACATCAACCAGTCGCATCACCAGCGACTCGACGCGTCCGGCAACGGCGCCAGCCAGCGTGCCCAGCGCGGTACCGACCAGCAGTCCGATTGTGACAGCCGCCAGCGCGGCGGAAAGCGAGTGGACCGCGCCATAGACGATCCGCGTCCACAGGTCGCGCCCCAGTTGGTCGGTTCCCAGCCAGTGACCGGTCTGCGGCGCCAGACGCTGTGCGCCGGAGGTACCTTCAAGCGGGTTATAGCCGCTGAACAGTTGCGGGGCGAGTGCCATCAACAGCGCGATGATCATGATGCTCCAGGCGAGCCATAGCCCCGGCTGGAAACGCAGTGGACGACGGCTTGGCGCCCGTCGGCGGACGGCGGTGGCGTAATCAACGAGGCTCATACCACTCCTCCGGTTACGGTTTTCAGGCGTGGATCGAACAGTGGCATCAGCAGATCCACCAGCAGGTTAATCAACACAAATGCGAGGGCGGAGATCATCACCACCGCCTGTAATACGGCTATATCCTGATTGTTGACGGCCTGTTGGGTCAATTGACCCAGGCCGCCGCGGCCGAAGACGGTTTCGGTAATCAATGCGCCGGCGATCAGCTCCCCCAGTAGCAGCCCGGCGATATTCAACGCCGGTAGCAGGGCGTTGCCGGTGACGTGTCGCCACAGGACGCCGGTTTCACTCATCCCTTTGGCGCGGGCGACGGCCACAAACGGCAGGGCGGCCACCTGGTCCATGCTGCGCATCAGGATCTGCGCCAGCGGGGCGGAAATGGGCACTGCGACAGCGATGACAGGCAGTATCAGCCCCTGTAGCGGGCCGGGGTTGATCACTGGGATCCAGCGCAGCTGGAAGGAGAAGAGCTGAATCAGCGCAATGCCTAACCAGAATGTCGGCAGCGAGATAAACAGCACCGGTAAAGACTGTAAGGTATTGCTCAGCCAACGCAGACCCGGCAAGCGTGAGGCGAAGGCCAGGCTAAAGGCCAGCGCGACAGCCAGTATAAACGCCGGGATTGCGAGACTGAGGGTATCCGGCAGGTTACTGACCAGCAGCGTGCTGACCGCAATACCGGACTGTAACGAGTAGCCAAAATTCCCTTGCAGCATCGCCGCTAAGGTATGGACATACTGCTTCCAGATCGGACTGTCGGCACCGTAGGCGATGCGCATGTCGGCGATTTGCGCCGGACTGAGCCCCAGATCCGGGTTCTGAAATTTGATCAGCACCGCATCCCCCGGCAGCACCTGCAGCAGCACGAAGGAGAGGGTGAAGGCCGCCCACAGCACCAGTAAACTCTGACCCAGACGTCGCAGAAGGTTATGGCTCATCCCATCCCCCTTAGTGTTTTTCCAGCCAGGTGCCGTAGAATGACGGACGGCCGACGGCTTCAAAGCTCACGCCCTTCACCCACGGCGCGCCGGCATAGACCTGCGGCTCTTCAAATATCGGGATCACGTAGGCGTTATCCAGCAGATAGCGCTGGGCATCGCCGGTCAACTGCAGGCGTTTTTGCGGATCGACTTCGGCGGCAATCGCGGTCAGCAGATCGTTAAGCTTATCGTCGCGAAAGCGTTGCACTTTGTTGCTGGAGCCGCCCTGTTGCAGCAGGGCATCGCGGTTGGTCGGGAAGAACATGCTTTTCACCACATCCGGGTCGGCGCGACCCACTTCCGACACGGTCAGCGGGGTCTTCAGCGGATCGAGGTTATCAATAACCCGGCTACCGGCATCGCCTGCTTTTACGCTCAGCGCCGCCCCGACCTGGCGCCACTGCTGGGCAATCAGCTGGAGCACCTCTTTGTTCTGCGGCTGCGGCAGCGATTCATAGACCGTCAGCGCCAGACGCTGGCCATCTTTCTCTCTGATCCCGTCGGCGGCCGGTTTCCAGCCAGCTTCATCGAGCAACTGCCTGGCTTTGGTTTGATCGAAGGCCAGCTTGTTGCTCAGATTCACATAACCCGCCGCCGTGCTGGCGATAGCTGAGGTCGCTTGCGGATAGTTAGCGGAAAATAGCGTATCGACCACCTGTTTTGCGTTGGTGGCATGCAGCAGCGCCTGGCGGACGCGCAGGTCGGAAACCAGCGGGTTATCCGGGCGGAAACTCAGGCTGTCATTGACGCCACGGGTGGGGGCGGCATAAATCCTGAATCCCTGATCGGTCGCCTGCTTTTCATCGTAGGCCTGAACCTGGCGGATAAAATCGGCCTGACCCGCCAGTAACGCCCCGATACGCACGCTGTCTTCCGGGGTGACGATAAAAGTAATGCCGTCGAGGTTGGCCGGCCCTTGCTGAGCCAGGTTTTTCGGCCCCCACTGATAATCCTTACGGGCAACCAGCGTCAGCTCACGACCCGGTTTTTCCTCTTTAACGATAAAGGGCCCGGAGCCGATAATATTGCGCGCATCGCCGAGTTCGTCGAAATTACGCTGCAATGTACTGAGAGAGACCAGTCCGGAGCCAATGGTGGCGGTCCCCTGCAGGAAGCCGGGCGACGGTTTTTTGAAATAGAACTTCACCGTCAGCGGATTGATGACTTCGCTATGGTCGTAGTTGTTGATCACTTCAGAGACCGGCAGACGCTGGGCTTTATTGCCGAGACCGTAGGTATCAAAATTTTTGGCCACCGCGTTGGCGTCAAGCGGGGTACCGTCAGAGAAGGTGATGCCCGGACGCAGCGTAAAGGTGTATTCGCTTTTGTCGGCGTTCGTTGTCCAGCTCTGCGCAATCCACGGTTCAATCGCCAGCGTCTTCGGGTTTTGCCAGGTCAGCTTATCGGTTATCTGATTAAGGATACCGCCGTTGGGATAGAATCCTCCGGCCGGTGGATAGAGATTGGTGTGCGGCTGTTGCTCCAGATAGATTAAGGTCCCGCCTTTGACCGGCGTATCGGCGGCCCAGGCGGAAAAAGCGCCGGATAAAAAGAGGGCTGCCAACACGGGCAGACGAACACGGCTTTGCATGGTGAATTCCTTTGTTATCTATTGTCTTGCCATCATCGGGCGTGGATATAAACAAAGGAACCAACGAATTGCGCTAAGTATTTGCGGAAAAGGCATTTGCCGCGTCGGGGACAGATTCTATGCAGCAGATAGCCGGCGTAATGTGATCATGATGAGGCCGGTATGATGAAACGGCCTCTCCCGGCGGGGGAGAGGCGCGAGGCTTAGTGGCGGAAATCGATAACCATACGGCCACGAATTTGCCCCTGTTCCATCTCTTTAAAGATGGCGTTGATATCACCCAGCGGACGCAGCGTCACTTTCGGAACCACTTTCCCTTCGGCCGCGAACTGGAAGGCTTCGGTCAGATCCTGACGGGTGCCCACCAGTGAGCCCACCACTTCGATACCATCCAGAACCAGACGCGGAATATCGAGGCTCATCGCTTCCGGCGGCAGGCCAACGGCCACCACGCGGCCACCGGCGCGGACGGCATCAACGGCGGAGTTAAACGCCGCTTTGGCGACCGCGGTGACGACGGCTGCGTGAGCACCGCCGGTTTTTTCCTGAATCACTTTTGCCGCATCTTCATTGCGGGAATTAATGGTCAAATCGGCGCCCATGTCGGCGGCCAGCGCCAGCTGCGCATCGTTAACATCGATGGCGATGACTTTGGCATTGAACACGTTTTTCGCATACTGCAATGCCAGGTTGCCGAGGCCGCCAAGGCCATAGATGGCAATCCATTGACCGGGTTTAATATGGGACACTT